>CAYJMZ010000112.1:0-8529 GCA_964370995.1 uncultured Fimbriimonadaceae bacterium
CGGAGTCGCGGTCCCAGATCGGCTCGACAGGCGTGGACTGGAGGCCCCGATAGAGCGACAGTGCCCTGGAGTAGCGCCCGATCCGTTCCGCTGACAGCGCGTCCTTGAAGTGCTTCGCGATCCCCTTCAGCCGACGTTCTTCCGCTTCGGATTCGTAGTCGTACTCTCCGCGCAACACCTCGGTGCCAGGTCGGGTGGTCGAGCCGAAGTAGTGCATGTACCTCGGCGGCGGAGACGTGAAATCCATGAGTTCCGCCGTGAAGTGCACGCCCTCGCGGATGACGGGGGCATGCCCCGCCGCCTGACCGCCAAACAGCAGCGCCATCGCCAACACGCGCAGGGAGCCCTTGTTCATTTCACCGCCATCCCACCTTCAAGAACGTCGAAACCCCCGGGGAGCATGACCTTCCAGCTCACGTCGCGCACGGTGCCGCCCGACGCGCATTTCAGTTCGCCGGCGCGCACGGACTCTCCCGGGCCAATTCTTGCGCGACGGAACACGACGGCCCGCGCGCGGGATAGTCCCGTGGGTGTGAACCCGCCTGAAGCGCGGTCGTACACCCCGGCGACTGCTTCGTCGAACTCGCCCGCGCTTACCTCGAGGAGGCCCGGCTTGTCGAGTTCGACCAGCAGGCGAAGCGCGTCGGGAGAGGCGAAACTCGACACGTTGCCAGTGTTCTCGATCCGCACCCGAACGGCCCCGTTTCCACCGGTCTCGATCTTGGCCTCGATGACCGGCGCCAGGGGCTCATCGCCGAGAGCGGCTTGCAAGCTCTGGAGCGGGAGGCTCGTGGTTTCACCCGCCTCGGGGAATCGGTACAAGATCACGCCCCGGCAGTTTCGGGGACGTTGCCGCCGCAGGATCTCCAGGTGTTTCCGGACCTGGACGGCCGTTGGAAGAAGATAGGCCACGGTAAAGGCGGGCCCTCTGCCCTTCGGGGAACCGAGCACGGCCAACTCCTCCCCAATCCAGCGCCTGCGGGTGGTGGGCCGACCGTCGTTGCCCACCCCGTAATTCGATTCCGGCTTGAGAGAAGGGTGTCGCATGGCCTCGCCCACACCCACCCCTTGGTAGCTCGCGACCGCCATGCCGTTCTCGTCGAACAGCAGTGCGTGGCCGTACGCGGGGATGCCGACACGCATCGGGGTTCCCAACCGCTCGGCGGCGCGGAGGCCGGAGGGGAAGGCGTCGAGGTCGCCGATCGGCTTGATGTCGTCGAGCGTGCGGAACGGGCGGCCCTCGTAGAACTGGGGCACGAGGAAATCAACCGCGTCGGCCAGCATGCGCGCGTCGGGCGAGTCCAGCCAGGTTGGCAGCGCAGTGGCCGAGAAGGAGTACGACTCCCGCCAGGTTGTGCCGGCGTCGAGGTCGGCCCTGAGTTCGGCGAGCCGCTTGGCGTACGCGGGAAGCAGGCGCGTCGGGCAGTCGGCGTCGATCTGCAGTCCCACCACCGGCACGCCGGCCTCACTGGCTCGCTTGAGAGCGGTCTCTGCGCCCTCGGCCAGCGCCTTGCGCCTCACCGGGTCGTCGGAGTCGAAGAGCTTCGACACCGGGTCGGAAACGCGCAGCACGAGCACCACGGGAATTTGCGCCACGGGCGAGGGCCAAGTCTGTTGCTCGGCCAGCTGGCAGGTGCCCTCGCGCTGCACGAAATCGCCGGCGCGCACATAGAGTGTCGACACCCCCATGCGCTGGAGAGAGACTGCCTGGTCGGACGACACCGAGAACGGCGTGTGCCAGTAGTACAGGCCAACATCCAAAGGCTGGTCGGACCCAGAGCCGCGGGTGAGCCACGCCGCGCCGACCCCGACGAAGCCGAGGAACGCGACGAGCAGCAGCGGAACGCGCATGGGTGTGCCAAGTCTATCACCGGATCCCGCCTTCTGGTACTTTCCCCCCCTTTGGGAGTGCGCGAGCTTGCTCGTCGCCATTCCCCCCGGCGACTTGTCGGCGGGTCCGGACCGGACTCGCGGCAAGCCGCTCGAATGCAAGAGCAAGCTCGCGCACTCCAAAGGGGGCAGTTGGTGCCGGCGACCTCGCACATTTCCGCAGGACCCCCCTTGCGGCCGTAGAATCCCCTTCTCATGGCCACCATCGACAAGGTGCCGCACCTTGAGCGGCAGATCGGGTTCTGGAGCGCGGTGGCGGTCGTTATCGGCAGCACCATCGGCTCCGGCATCTTCGCCTCGCCCGGTGGCATCGCCAAATTGATGCCGGGGCCCGTGCCGATGCTGTCCGTGTGGGTGGTCGGGGGTCTGTTCGCCCTGTGCGGCGCGCTGACTCTTGCCGAGGTTGGCGGGGCGTTTCCGTACGCCGGCGGTCTGTACGTGTTCCTGCGCGAGGCGTATGGGCGCCCTGTCGGGTTCTTGTTTGGATGGGCGCAACTGCTGCTGATCCGACCGGCGGCGCTGGGGGCGGTGGCGGTGGTTTTCGGGCAGTACGCGATGCGTCTCGGCGGCTTCGACTCGGGCTCCGTCGAGTATAAGCGATACGCGACTTGGCTGGCGGTGGGAGCGCTGGTGATCGTCGCCACCGCCAATGTGCGGGGCGTGCAATGGGGAACCGGCATCCAGAACATCACCACCATCCTCAAGACCGGCGGGTTGCTGGTGCTCGTGAGTCTGGCGTTTGTGATCGGCCTCCCGCAGCACACGGGGAACTTCACACCGGCGGTGCCCGCGGGAAGCTTCGCGTTTGCGCCGTTCGGACTCGCGCTGGTGTTGGTGCTGTGGGCGTTCGACGGGTGGGCGGATGCGACCTACGTGGGGGGCGAGATCACGGACCCCCGTCGCAACGTGCCGCGATCTATCTTGACGGGCACGGCGATCATCATCCTGGTGTATTTGCTGGCCAATCTGGCATACCTGTCGGTGTTGTCGGTCGGCGAGATCGCGGCTAGCGAGGAGGTCGCTGCGGATGCAATGCATCGGCTGGTGGGGGCCCCGGGGGTGGTGTTCATCGTGGCGACCGTGATGCTCTCGACGTTCGGCACCCTGAACGGGTCAATGCTCACCGCGCCGCGGATCTTCTACGCGTTGGCGGAGGACAAGCTGTTCTTCCCCGTAGTCGCCCGCGTGCACCCGAAGTTCCACACCCCGTACGTGTCGGTCATCCTCACGGCGGGTATCGGCATCGTGTTCGTGTCGAACGGGAGCTTCGCAGACCTCGCCAACCTGTTCGTCATGGCGATGGTGCCGTTCTACGCACTGGCGGTGGGCAGCGTGTTCGTGTTCCGCGCCCGAGCCCGCCGCGGAGGCCCGCCCACCCCGTCTGAACTCGCCCCCACCGCCGCCGAGGGGCCAACCGAAGCGGTGGTCCCGGATCGCCCGCACTACGACCCGCCCGTGCGCACCCCCCTCTACCCCGTCGTGCCGGGTCTATTCATCCTGTCCACGCTGTTCCTGATCGCCAACGCCCTCATAGACCCCGCCGCACGTAACCCCACCCTGATTACCTTCGCCGCCATCCTCGTGGGCCTCCCGGTGTACTACGCGACCGTGGGCCGAAAGTAGTTTGGGTGCGCGAGCTTGGCAGCTTCTTGATCCACCAGGTTCATCGTTCCTTCGCCCGATGGTGAACAAGCCGTAACGCCGCGGGAGTCTTGGCCGGCGCCGCCAGGACCTTCCCCCAGGCATCGGACCACTTTTCACGGTCTTCATCACGTTGGAAGCGGGTACCGACAAAGCTCGCGCCGCTACCCATCAACCCCTGTGATCCCAAGTACCCCGTGTCCATGAACTCCCAGCGATCTACGCCCTTCATCGAGGGTCCTTTGGCCTCCAGGCAAACTTGGAAGCCGATGTCCTTCAGATCGCGCTCCATCGAGAAGATGAAGCCAGGCGCCGCCGGGTTCAGCTTCGCTTCGATCAGTTGGAAGAGTGCCAGCACCCGCCCGATCGTCAGTGTTGATCCCTTCCATGACTCAAGAGCTGAGCGCACCTCGGACGGAACCCACTTTCCACTTACATACACCTCGCGCACGAACATCGGCGGTACGGGCACCGACGGCGGTCTAGGCAGGCGCAACGGCGGTAGCCCATGCTTTGCCCGCCAAACGTTGGCCATCTTGGCGCATTGGACGTCACGCTCGAAGAAGGACTGCGCGGCTACGAACTTGTATCGTGCCGGCAGCAAGTTGGCAAGTCCTTCGGCGGCGGTGTCGCACAGGCGCGGGCTCAGATGAAGGCCGTCCATGCCTCCGACCCCCATCTTGTCTTGCAGCGCCGACACCAGAAGCGCCTCGACCGCGTCGCGATATTCCAAGTACGCGCGGCTCTTCTTATCTACCCTTCGAGGCTTATCGGTTAGTGTGTCTCGAGGCACGCCCTCGCTTAAGCTGTTCAGGACGTCCCGTCGCACGTTCAGCGCGTGATCCCCGAAGCCCACTTGAACCGCCTTGATCGCGGCCGCGCTTCCCAGGTTCGGCACGAAGTCGGCGAGCCCGGAGTAATCCCAATCCATTCCCGGCTCGAACCGTTGCCACTCCCGGATCATGGCGGAAACGACCTCGTCATGATGGGTTCGATCCAGTATTATTGCGGCGAACACCCGGGTGGTCAGCTCCTTGTCGTGCAGCATCGCGTCGCGTGCAATCGAAGTGGCGGCTACGGTGTGCACTTTCGCTAAGGGCATCAGCATGTGGAGGTGATGGCCCTTCATGTCCGCGAGCCCCTTGCGCAGCGTAGCCAGGTAAGCATCGGGATACTTCGCCGCCAACCGTTCCGCGGCATTGGAAGCGTCATTTCCGCCGCCCAGCATTGATGCTGCCAGCGAAGCCTCCTCGTTGCCTGTGCCAACCGTTTTCCACCAGGCCAGCACGTTCGCCTTGACCATCCGCATGTGATCATCGAACCCCTCCAAGCTGGGGAAGTCCTGGTCGTTGAACTGCTTCGCGGCGATCTCTGCTAGGATTTCGTTCGCGCGGAAGCCGACGCGGTACACACGCTCGGCAGTATCGTTCATCGGGTTGCGACCGTAGAGGCGCCGTGTCAGCCGCCGGTCGGTGAGGGCGTCGATGAGTTTGGGGACCGCTTTGCGGCCCATCGCCACGAGTTTTGAAGCGGGTGTGTTCTTGCCTTCGGCGATGTCGTACACGAGCGCGTCGATCAACTTGTCGATCGGATCCGCTGATCTGGGACGCTCCTCGAGAGTCACCGTCTCATCGATGGCCTTCAGAAGTTCCTTTGCGACCGGTAGCTCCCCGAACTCCGGGAAGTGCTCAATGAACCACTCGAGCTTCTTGCGAAGGCTCCCCCACGACAGCTTCAGGTCGCCGAATGAGTAGACGATGCCCAGAATTTGCCTGGTGCCGAGTTCCTCCTTGAACGCAGGCAACAGCGGTTCGCCCCCCATCATCTCCGACGCGAGCGCGATGAACTGCTTGGCAAGCGCAGGCTGGCCATGGAGATCTGCATAGCGTGCCCAAACGAAGGGGATCAACGCCTCGAACCACATGTCGTTCGGATAGCCTTTGCTGTGGTCCAGCTTTCTGAACTCGCTCTGCCGTTTGAGCTCCGCTTGCATTGTCTGGACGGGGTCGACCTTCTTAACCGGCCGCCAGAACGGGCCATCCCCGCCTTCCTCATCCAATCTGAAGTCGATCACCCTGAAGTGCTTGGGGTCCGCGTTGAGCACGATGGCGTAGCTGGAGGAGATCACCTTCGTTGGGTCGAACTCGTCGCGCCATTCGATGAGCACGATTTTGCCCTTGAGCTTGTCGGTGTAGCCGAGCCCGTCGAACCACTTGAAGAGCGCCTCTTGGGAATCCTGCGGTTGCGGGGAAACCGTCCGCAAGTTCGGGACTGGAGGCGCAGGACCGCGTTCGCCCGGTGACTCCCCTATCGGCGCCGGAGAGCGCGAGCACTGCCATCCAACCGTGACGGCGAGTGCCAATGCAAGGACCGGGACAACCAAGCGGCGTGCCATTTGACCTCCAGACGCTCGGGTCTCTGCATCGCGTTGCGGTGACCCGCCGCCTCCAAGGTCAGTCTAGCCGCTGTTGGGAGTGAATTCGGGCGCACTCCCAAATCACCACTTCAAGGCGGCGGCTTGGGCAGACGTTTGCAGCTTGGCGTGACCGTCGACGAATCCGATGGTCGCTCTGCCTTGATGGCGCAGGACGAGCCACTCTCGCCCACCCGAGGCGTTGGGCAGGGCTGCATTCGCTTCGAACAGGAGAACGTGCTCGGCGGGTTGGTCCAGGGACTCCAAGGATCTGCCTGACAGGGCGCTGTTCATCGCGTACGTCCACGGCGAAGTGGCCGTCGGGCAACGGAGGTCCAACTTGACGTAGGGCTTGGAACCCACGTGCCACGATTCTGCGAGGGGGAGGCGGTCGTCGAAGTCCGCTGTGTACATCAGCATGCCGAGGGCCTGTTGTCTCACATTAGACATGCACGCGATGTGGGCAGCAGCCGTGCGCGCACTGCGAAACACCGGGGCCAGAATGGCCCAGAAGATCGAGCAGCCCGCGAGGGCCGCCAGCAGGAGCCCGCAGCGCCGTTCCTGAGGCCTGCCCAGCACCCCAAGCACGAGAACGAAGGCACCCAGGGTGAAGTTGATCGCCGCAAAGAGCGAAGGATCCACGTCGTACGAAACCGCAACAAAGGGCGCGATGGCGACCAGGGTTGCGAACCCCCATTGCCGTAGCCTCCAGCGCGTGTCAGCTGATGCCACGAGGCAAGTGTACGCCCGATTCGGAGGTTCCGATTTGGGAGTGCGCCCGATTCATCGGCGCTTTGGTTCTCCCGCCGATTCATCGGCGGCCCGGCCCCGTGTCGGTGCTCCGCTCGCAGGGCGGCTGGCGGCACGTTGGAAAAGCGCCGATGAATCGGGCGCACTCCCAAATCACCACTTCAGGGCGGCGGCTTTGGTTGGGGGCACGTACTTCGCGTGGCTGTCCGCGAATCCGAGGCTGGCGAGTTTCGGATCGGAGGTCCCATGGCGGAAAACCAACCACTCGCGTCCCCCCGAGGCGTTGGGCAGCGCTGCGTCCCCCTCGAACAGAAGCACCTGTCGCTCGGGCTCGTCGACGGAACCTGTGAGGACCCCGGACATCGAACTGTCCATCGCGTAGGACCACGCCGAGGTCGCCAATGGGCAACGGAATTCGACCTTGAGGTAGGGGTAGCAGGCGCTGTGCCACGAATCGGCGAGGGGGAAGTGGTCGTCAAAATCGGCCGCGTACATCAGCATCGCGGTGGCCTGTTGCTTCACGTTGGACAGGCATGCTGTGGATCCGTGCCCGCGTTGTACGAACCCTCGTGTCACCCCGAGTGCGACGCACCCAAATAAGAGCCACGCGACGCCAATCTTGAGACCCTCAACAAGCCGACCCGTCGGTGACATGCGAACCGCAATCGTCGCGGCGATCAGGGCGGCGACGAGGAGGAGGGAACCCGGGGCAGGATCGATGAAGTCGGAGGCGAAGGTGACCAGGATCGCCGCGCAGAACAGCGCGACGGAAAGAACCGCCAGTGCCAGTTGCAGAAGCGCCCATCGCCCTCGGGGAGGAGCCACATGGAGATTGTACGACGGTTGAGAGTCCGAATTTGGGAGTGCGCCCGATTCATCGGCGCTTTGCTTCTCCCGCCGATTCATCGGCGGCCCCTTCTCCGTGTCGGCGCTCCGCTGGCATGGCGGCTTTCGGGACCCTGGAAAAGCGCCGATGAATCGGGCGCACTCCCAAATCACCACTGCAGGGCGGCGGCTTGGGTGGCGTTGCGCAGCTTGGCGTGACCGTCGGCGAATCCAATTGTCGCGACCTTCGATTCCCCGAGCGGGTGACGGAACACGAGCCACTCGCGTCCGCCGGAGGCATTCGGTAGGCTGGCGTCCGCTTCGAAGAGAAGCACCAGATCGGCGGGTTGGTCGATCGCGTCGAAAGCCTTGCCGGAGAGGGGGCTGTTCATCGCGTAGGTCCACGGTGACGTAGCGCTAGGGCAGCGAAGCTCATCCTTTACGAACGGCTCATTGGCGGTGTGCCAGCTGTCGGCAAGGGGGAAGTGGTCGTCGTACTCCGACGCATACATCGACATCGCGATGGCCTGCTGCTTGACGTTGGATAGGCACTGAGTTCGCTTTGCCGCAGCGTGACGTACGTGGGGAAAGGGGTTGACTGCGTTGGCGAGGGTCCCAAACACCAGCCACCCGATGCCGAGCATGACCCCGTCGGCCAAACCGAAACCTGAAGGTGCCCGCCGTACGAACGCCCAAGCCGTCACGACCGCTGCGACCAACAGGAGGAGGGCCACTAACTCGCCCACCGGGCCAAGTATGACCGCACCGCAGAACAGCGCGATGGAGAACAACGCGAGTCCCACATGCCTAAGAGTCCATCCCTTGTACTGTTGGCTCAACGCCATGATTGTACGTCGCCGAGGGATATCAGGCAGTCCACGATCGTGTGCCTGCCCCAAGTGCCCTGGGCTTCAGCCCGGGGAATCCGGAAGGCGAGGCCCTTGGACGCTCCATGCCCCGGATCGGAACCCCGGGCTGAAGCCTAATACTGTTTAGTTAACGCGCCATAC
>CAYJMZ010000113.1:0-8527 GCA_964370995.1 uncultured Fimbriimonadaceae bacterium
AGCCAGGGGTTGAGCGAAGCGACACCCCTGGAACGCGTGCCCCCCAAACAGCGCACCCCGGGAGGGGTGCTACATGGCGGCCGATCACCCTCCCGCGATCGCACCAACCACGAGGAACGGCTCTTCACCCGTGGTAATCGCCTCCGGGAGCGGAATGTCCTCCGGGTCCAACGATACGTCCTCGCCGCAGGCGAAGAACCGGAGGAACGGGCGGCGCTTGTGGGTGCCGTGCTCCCGAATCGTGCCCCTGAGCATGGGGTACGCGGCCTCAAGGGCGTCCAGAATCGTCCCCACCGTCACCGCACCGGTCACCTGCACCGACACCTCCGCACCAACGCGCGCGAGATTGCGGAGATGGTGGGGAAGAACGACGCGTATCATTGGGGCCAACTCACGCCAGCGTCTGCACCTCGACGCTCAGCACGGACGGGAAGTGTTCGTTGATGGCGCTCCAGTGATCGCCCGAGTCCGGCGATACGTACACCTGGCCGCCGGTAGTGCCGAAGTAGATGCCGCACTCGTCCAGCGAATCCACCGCCATCGCCTCGCGCAGTACGTTCACGTAGCAGTTCTCCTGCGGCAAACCGTTCGTGAGCGCCTCCCACTCGTTGCCGCCGGTGCGGCTGCGGTACACGCGGAGCTTGCCCTCGGGCACGTAATGCTCGGAGTCGCTCTTGATGGGCACCACGTAGATCGTCTCGGGCTCGTGGGCGTGCACGTCGATCGGGAACCCGAAGTCGCTGGGCAGCGCGCCGCTGACCTCGTGCCAGTGGTCCCCCGCGTTGTCGCTGCGCATGATGTCCCAGTGCTTCTGCATGTACAGCGTGTCCGGGCGGGACGGGTGGAACGCGATACGGTGCACGCAGTGGCCGACCTCGGCCTCCTCGTCGGGCATGTAGTTGGATTTGAGCCCCTTGTTGATAGGCCTCCAGGTGTCACCCCCGTCGTCCGTGCGGAACGCGCCGGCCGCGGAGATGGCGACGTACATGCGCCGGGTGTTCTTGGGGTCGATCAGCACGGTGTGCAGGCACATGCCGCCAGCGCCGGGCTGCCAGTCCTTGCCCGTGGTGTGCCGCCGCAAGCCCGACAGCTCGGTCCACGACGCGCCCGCGTTCGTTGACTTGAACAGCGCGGCGTCTTCGACTCCCGCATACACCGTGTCGGGATCGTCGAGGGAAGGCTCGAGGTGCCACACGCGCTTGAACACCCAAGGCACGTCGGTGCCGTCAAAGGTCTTGTGCGTGCCCGCGACTCCGTCGTACAGAAACTTGTTGCTCTCGCCGCCGGGACCGAACGGGGTCATCCGCTCCGCTTCGGTGCTTCCCGGAGTGTTCCACGTCTTCCCGCCATCGTCCGAGCGCTGGATGACCTGGCCGAACCAGCCGCTGGTCTGCGACGCGTAGATGCGGTCCGGGTCCAGCGGCGAGGCCTTGAGGTGGTACATTTCCCACCCGCCAAAGAACGGCCCCTCGATGCGCCAGTCCCTGCGTGAACTGTCCGACGAGCAGATGAAAGCACCCTTCTTGGTGCCGACGAGGACTCTGACTGAGCTCATAGTTGAGAGATCGTACCCATAGGGAGGTGTTGCGTGTTGGGTCTGTCATAACCACGAACACATGTCAAGCCTCTTGGACATTCCGGCGAGCTATCTACTCTCGCGCCTGTTCGCGTTTCGCCCGAGCATCCGCAAGGAGAACGGAACCCTCGTGGCGGTTTCGAACTGGCGTACGGCTCTCTTGAACCACTCGTGAACAACCCGGGGTAGAGCCGGACCAGCCCAGTGGCAGCGAGCGTCCCGCTTGTCTGTATCCGGAAACCGTCAATCGAGACGATCGCGGCCACGTAGCGCGGCCCATTCATGAGTAATGACGCGGCGTGCGGCTCTCTTGAACGTCTCGTGGATAGTCGGGGCGAGCTGGCCTGGATTCTTGTATCATCCGTGTCTACGGCTTCACGACAACCGTCGTGCCCACGGGCACTGCGCCGTAGAGTTCGGCGATCGCCTCGTCGTCGAGGGCGATGCATCCCCAGGTCCAGTTGCGGCTCGAGCCCTTGCCGTGGATGAAGATCTCGCCACCAAGCGCGGTTTTCTGGGGCGGCATCCCGCCCGTCTTGTGCGCCGCGACGATCTGGTCGTGGACGGCCTTGTCGATGAGCCCGTCGCGAAGGCCGCGCACGGCATCTTCGGTGTTGGGGTAGTCCAGGCCCAGCGACAGGGTGTATTGGCTGTTCGGGTTCTTCAGGCGGATGGTGAACGCGCCCTCGGGGGTCCGTCGGTCCCCCTCCCGTTCCTTGTCGCCCACCGGCTTTGTGCCCAATGCGATGCGGTATCGGCGCACGACACGGCCTGACGAGAGAAGCTCCAGACGCCGCTCCCCCTTGAACACAACGATGCTCGGTCGGGTCAGGGGCAGCGCCAAGGGGCTTTGATTGGGTGCCGCCTCCGTCGCTGACAGACCCGCGGAGATCGACGCGGCAGAGGGCGGCTCGTAGGGTCGCGCGCACAGCCTCACGCCGAACACGACGCCGGCGACGACGATCACACTGCCGAGGAACAGCACCTTAGCTCTCATCGTCTCTTGCGCACCCTCGAATCGTACCATTGACACTGACCACCCAATCAGCGGACGCCGGGGGGCGCGTGCCCGTACCGGGCGTCATCGAGTTGGTCGAGCATGAACGCCGCCACATCGGCGCGGGGGATGTGCACGGTCCACAGGACGTTGCCAACCCCCGACCCGTGCTTGTGGATGCCGCGCGCGGCGCGGTTGGTGGGCTCGCCGGGGCGCACGATCGTTCAGTCCCAGCTTGTCGCCCACTCCGGAGGGGGTACCGGTTCAAACTTCTCGCCGTTGAGGTCGGCGACGAGGGTGGGTTGGCCGTTGGGGAACCCGTCCCAAGCCCACAGGCAGCCTTTGTCGCCATACACGACTCGCCCCCGCTGGTCAACGTCGAGGAACTGCGATCCGAACTGCGGGACCTCGAAGCGGAGGTGGGGCTTCCCTCCCGTGTCGCACGCTTCCCACACTTCGTACGAGTAGTGGTCGGTTCGCTGGAGGGTTCCGCCAGCGAAGGGCTTGATCCACAAGCCGCTGCGCTCGACTTCGTACCGTGGACTGAATCCCTGCAGGTCAATAAGGAGTCCCTCAAAGTCGCCCAGACCTTCAGGTTTGCCTTGAAGTGAGCGCAGCACGCGCTCGCTGACCTGGCGCCAGTTCGGATTGATCAGTCGCGTCTTGAGCGCACGTCCGTTGCTCCAACCACGCATGGCCAGGAGGAGCGAGAAGAGAGGTTCGTCCTCGCCGCGCCCGCGCCCAAGCGGTCGCATGCGGATGCCGCCGCTAACGGGCTTGGCCTCTTGCCATCCTGGGAGGCTGTTGAGCTCCAGCAGATCGTTTCCCTTCCAGATTCCCCCCCCGTTCCACGCGTCACCCGAAAACCACAAGGCAAGCGCCGTGAAGTAGGGGGGGCGGCTGACCGCCGTCCAACCGCTGGTCATCCACGGCTCTTTGAAGGAGTACTCGCTCTCGGGGCGCCGCGTCGCCGAGTAGTTGGTGAAGGCGCCCACCAGGTATCGACCGTCCGGACTCAGATCGCAGCGTCTCGTGTAGACGCGTCCGCGGATCCACTGCCCCGGCTCAACCTCGTCGGTGTCGAGGTGCCAAAGAAGCAGTTGCGTCAGTTTGCTCGGCCCGCGGCGGAACACCACCGCGACGGGGGCTTCTCGAGCAACGATGCCATCGATGCGGGCGTGGACCTTCACGTCCGCATTCTACAGGGGCTTTGCACTGGGTGCGAACCCGTCGAATCGGACGGATCGATCCCGTCCGTCCGATCGAATCCGCTACCTTGTCGCTGGAAGAAGACAAGTGCACTCGTTTTCTTGGGGACTGGGGGCTACTCGGCGACCTTCAGCACGCTGAGGAACGCTTCCTGCGGCAATTCGATGCTGCCGATGTTCTTCATGCGCTTCTTGCCCGCTTTCTGCTTCTCGAGCAGCTTGCGCTTGCGGGTGATATCACCGCCATAGCACTTTGCTATCACGTTCTTGCGGTACGGCTTGATCGTGTCGGCGGCGATGACCTTGGCGCCCAGCGCGGCTTGGATGCGCACCTCGAACTGCTGGCGCGGGACGACTTTGCGCAGCTGCTCCACGATCGTCTTGCCGCGGGCGTATGCGAACTGCTTGTTCACCACGAACGACAGCGCGTCCACGATGTCCCCGTTTAGCAGGATGTCCACCTTGACGAGGTCCGCCCGCTGGTAGTCCGTGAGTTCGTAGTCGAACGACGCGTACCCCTTGGTGTTCGACTTCAGCTTGTCGAAGAAGTCGAGCAGGATCTCGGCGAGGGGCAGTTTGTAGTACAGGATCACGCGGTTCTGGCTCGGATACTCGCTCTTGACGTACACGCCTCGCCGCTCTTGGCACAGGGTCATCACAGTGCCGACGAACTCTTGCGGCACCATCACGGTCGCGTCCACGGCGGGCTCTTCGATGAACTCGGTCTCGTGGGGCTGCGGCATCGCGCTGGGGTTCGAGATGTGCTCGATCTCGCCGCCCGTACGGTGCACGATGTAATCCACGCTCGGGGCGGTGAGGATCAGGTCGAGGTCGAACTCCCGCTCAAGCCTCTCCCGCGCGATCTCCATGTGCAGCAGCCCGAGGAACCCGCAGCGGAACCCGAAACCCAGCGCGGCCGACGTCTCGGGCTCGAAATCAAGCGAGGCGTCGTTGAGTTTCAGCTTTTCGATCGCGTCGCGCAGATCGGCGTACTGGTCCGAATCCGTGGGGTACAGGCCGCAGAACACCATGGGCTTGGCCTTGCGGTATCCCGGGAGCGGCGCTTCGGCGGGGTGGGCGGCACCCGTGATCGTATCGCCCACGCTCGCGTCGCCGATGGTCTTCATCGCGGCGGTCACGAACCCCACCTCGCCGGTCTGGAGGGCCTGCGTGCGGTCCAGCGCGGGGCGGAACACGCCGACGTAGTCCACGTCGAAGCGCGTGCCGGACGCCATCATCTGGATCTTGTCGCCGGGCTTGATCGACCCGTCCACCACGCGCACATAAGCCACGGCGCCCTGGTACGAGTCGAAGTGCGAGTCGAAGATCAGCGCGCGCAACGGCTTCGAGGGGTCGCCTTTTGGGTGCGGGATGCGTTTCACCACGGCCTCGAGGACGTCGTCGATTCCCATGCCGGTCTTGGCCGAGGTGAGCACCGCGTCGCTGGCGTCGATGGCCACCGCGTGCTCGATCTCCTCGCGGGCGCGCTCGACGTCCGCGTGCGGAAGGTCGATCTTGTTGATCACCGGCACGATCTCGAGGTCGTGGTTCATTGCCAGGGACGCGTTGGCGATGGTCTGCGCCTCGACGCCCTGGCTCGCATCCACCACCAGCAGCGCGCCCTCGCACGCGAACAGGCTGCGCGAGACCTCGTACGTGAAGTCCACATGCCCCGGCGTGTCGATGAGGTTGAGCTGGTACTCCTGCCCATCCTTAGAGGTGTAGTTCAGCCGCACGGCGGTCATCTTGATGGTGATTCCGCGCTCCCGCTCGATGTCCATGGTGTCGAGCATCTGCTCGCGCGCCGTCCCACGCACCGCGCCGCACCGCTCGATCAACCGGTCGGCAAGCGTGGACTTGCCATGGTCGATGTGCGCGATGATGCAAAAGTTGCGGATGTGCGCCTGGTCCATGTTGTGAGAGTGTTGAGTGTTGGAGTGTTGAGTGTTGAGCGCTGAGTTCTCCCCTTAACACTCAACACTTAGCACTCAACACTGCCCATTAGAACCCGGAGAACTTCAACCCAACGCCCCTCCGTTGGATCTCCTTGACGAAGCGGCTGCCGGTCATGGCGTTCTCGTAGCGGATCGCGCCGGCGGGCATCTTGCCGTGGGCGACGTCGATGGCGAAAATGGACATCGAAAACCCGGTGAGGCGTTCCATGCTGGTGAAGCCGGTTTCGTGGTCTTGCCTGTCGAAGATGTCGATCTGCAGGCGCTTCTCCTTGCCGTCCTTCTTGCCCACCGCCACGGCGCGCACCGCGCACTGGTCGTCGTCCACAAACTTGTCGAGTTCGGGGCCGAACACCGCGCAGAACACGTCTTTCGGGGCGACCTTGACCCCCTTGATCTCGATGGGCTCCTCGCGCCACAGGCCAAAGTCCTTGTACAGCCGCATCCGCTCGCAGTGGCCGGGGAAGCGAATGGTCTTGTACTCGTAGTGCTTCACCCGATCTTTGAGTGTGTAGGGCGCGGTGCTGGTGCCGCCGGACGTGGTGAACGCCTCCATGGTGCCGAGCTGGTCGATCTCGAGCGTTTCGAGTTCGGAAAGGGTGTCCACCTTGGCGATCTGACCCTCGCGCACGACCACCGCCTCGTAGTCGTACTCCGTGACCAGCCCTTCGACGTTGAACGTGAGCTTGTAGTTGAACGGCGGTTTTGGGTGCTGCGGAAGTACGCCGCAGTACAGCTTCACGCTGTCCACCTCGTCGAGGTTCTCGATCAGGTGCAGCCCGAGGCTGTTCACGAGGCCGGGCGCGAGGCCGGTGTCCGGCACGAGGGTGACCCCTGCGGACTGCGCCGCGCCGTCCATCTCCAGCGTCTCCAGCGTGAGTTCGGTGTTGCCGCCCAGGTCCACCATCGACACGCCGGCCTTGATCGCTACGCGGGCGATGCGCGGGTGCATCCAATAGGGCACGCAGCTTAGGAGCACGTCCACTCCCCGGAGGAACGACGTCAGCGCCTCGGGGTCGAGCGCGTCGACCTGCATCGGCACGCACAGGTCCGGGCCCAGGAGGCCGTTCACACGGTGTGCGCTGCGTTTCGCGGCTTCAAGACACGCGTCGCCCAGCAGGATCTTGGCGGCGTCGGCGAATTTGGCGAGGTCGTAGGCGGCGGCGGTTCCCTGCATTCCGGCGCCCAGAACGGCGTACGTTTTCTTCATGAATCTCATCGTCGGCGGGCCTCAGAGGGGCCTTTCGACCGTGCCCGCGACCCTAAGAGGATACCTTTCGGACCTAGCAGGGTGCTGAGGAAGGGGCTTGCACCCTATGTTCTCGCGCCACGGACGTTTCCGATCCCGTGCCACCCTCATCTTGGGGGTGCGCTAGGTGAGAACTCTCGAACCTGGCGCACCCCCGACACGGGGGTGGCACGGGTGCGTCGGCCTGCTTCAGCACCTTGCTAGGGAATCACCGTGTCCCTGAACGGGCGCACGGCCCACCCGATCAGCGCCACGGCCCCCATGCCCCCGCCCATGATCAGGAACGCGGGCGCGAGGCCAGCCACCTCGACCAGCACGCCCCCGAGCGCCATGCCGATGGGCATGATGCCCATGCTGAGCGTGGAAAGCACGCTGTTCACCCGCCCCATGAACGCGTCGGGGACCGTGGACTGCAGATACACCGCGATGGGGATCTGCGCGTACGGCAGCCCCAATCCGGCCAGAAGGTTGAGCGCGCAGAACGCCGGAAACGTGCGGCTGACAGCCATCGCCGCGACGGTGAGACCGCACGCCAACGTGCCCGCCACGTACCCCAGCCCGGGCCTGTGGACCGCCCAGCGACCGATCGCCATGCTGCCCAGGATCATGCCCACGAAGAACGAGAACTCGAACCACGCCAGCGTCTGGGGCTTGCCGCCGAACCACGCCTCGTTGCTCGCGACGTACACCACAAAGAACGGCGACACCATGAGGCTCATCGCCACGGACAGCGACAGCAGGGCCGTGATCTCCACGCGGGAACGCACGTAGCGGAGGCCCTCGACAAAGTCCCTCCAAGGGTGCGTGTCTGCGGCTCTCGCCGGCGGAACGAGCGGAGGCAGACGCCTCACGAACATCGCCGACACGAGGAACGACACCGCGTTGAGCGTCACAGCCAGCATGAAGAACGCCTGTGGTGCAATAGTGTATAGTACACCAAGGGCTGAGGCAGAGATCCCCAAGCCGATCAGCGGCATCATGTTCTGCGTGGTCGCGCTCAGCGCGTTGGCCTCCGTGAGCCGCTCGATGGGAACCAGCGCGGGGATCGCGGCGTTCTTGGCCGGCAAGAAGAACGCACGCATGGTGGACAGCAGGAACGGCGTGAGCATCAGAGTCCACACCGGCGGCTCACCGAAAAGCAAGATCGTGCCCGCGAACAGCAGCAGCACCGCCCCGCTTGCCACGTCCGAGGCGATCATCAAGGCGCGCCGGTCCTTCCGATCGGCGATCACGCCCGCGATCGGGCCCATCAGCAGGAAGGGGAGCGCGGCCATCGCGTCTACGTAGCCGACCATGGCCACCGAGCCCGAGATCTTCTTCACCATGAACATGAAGATCACGAAATACAGCGAGTCGCCGACTTGCGACACGGCCTGGCCGAGCCAGAGATTTCGGAACGCGCTGATGCGCAGGATGTCGAGACGCATGGGATCTTCCAGAAGGTGTGCGGAAGATCAACGGGGGCGCACCCGCGAATTATGACATCGTCTCCCTTTGGGAGTGCGCGAGCTTGCTCGTCGCCTTGCATTCGAGCGGCTTGCCGCG
>CAYJMZ010000114.1:0-3837 GCA_964370995.1 uncultured Fimbriimonadaceae bacterium
CCCATGAGGCCCTGCTCGTCGAATTCGGCCTGCGGCAGCGGCTCCGCCGCAGGTGAAAGCGCGGATCGGGAATCCGCGCACTCTAAAATCGCACTCCCACATACAGTCCTCTGCCCATCAGGCCCTGCTCGTCGAAGGCGACTTGCAGGCCGGCGCCCTCAAACGCGGCGATGTACTCCTCGTGCGAGAACAGGTACGTGTCGTGGGTCTCCACCAGATGCTCTACGCCCTCAGGGGTTCCGACCAGATAGTGGAAGTCGAAGCGCACGTGGCGCCCGTTTCGCTCGCTGTTGTTCATGCGGCAGATCTTGAGCTCCGGGTCGTCCACGAGCAGCGCGTGAACATGGCGGTCGATGAACGCCTCGGGAAACAGCCACGGCTCGACCAGCACCACACCCCCGGGACGCGTGTGGCGCGCGAAGTTCCGCAGGGTTTCGTGAAGGCCCTCCACCGACGGCAGGTAGCCCACCGCGCTGAACAGGCATGTCACGGCGTCGAACGTGCGCCCGAGTTCGAATTCCCGCATGTCGCCCTCATGGAGCGGCGCGTTTGGGAGCCGTTCGCGAGCCACCGCCAGCAGTCCCGGGTCGAGGTCCAACCCCTCGACCTCGAACCCGGCGCGGAGGTGCTGGAGATGCACCCCCGTGCCACACGCGACGTCCAGGAGCCGCCCGCCCGTCACCCCGTTCTCGGCCAGCAGTTCGCGCACACGCACCGATTCGGCGGCGTAATCTTTGAACGCGTAGATGCGGTCGTAGTGCTGGGCGGTGAGGCGAAACATCTGACCGTCTAACCCTTCCCCCGCTCCAATTTCGCGTACGCGTTGTGCGCGTGGATGGACTCGAAGTTCTCGACCTCGATCTCGTATCCGGTGATTCGTGCGTCGGCGTCGAACGCGAGGGACACTTCGCGGACCATGTCCTCCACAAACCGGGGGGTGTCGTAGGCCTTCTCGGTGACCCACTTCTCGTCCGGGCGCTTGAGCAGGGGGTAGAGGTCGCACGACGCGCACCCTTCGATCGCGTCGATCAGCTCCTCGATCCACAGCGTGCCGTCGAAGCGCACGCGGGCGGTTACGAGGCCGCGCTGGTTGTGCGCTCCACGGGCGCTGATCTCCTTGGAGCACGGGCACAGTGTGGTGACGGGCACGTGCACTTCGATCACGAAGTCGTCCTTGGGGCCGCGGGTGGCGTGGAACTCGCACGCGTAGCCCATCATCGCCTCCTTTCCGGTCACCGGCGCGGCCTTCATGCGGAAGTAGGTGAACGCCACGTCGAGGTGTGCTGTGTCGGCCTTGAGTCGCTCGCGCAGGGCCTCGAGGATCGTGGGGATGCTCTCGACTCCGATCTCGTCGCGGTGGGCGCTCAATACCTCGATGAACCGACTCATGTGCGTACCCTTGAACTGATGCGGCAGATCGACCATCAGCGCAAAGGTGCCCACGGTGTGCTGAACCCCGCGCGCGCGGTCCTTGAGCGCGATCGGGTACTGAACGTTGCGCACGCCAACCCGGTCGATGGCGATGTTGCGCCCGTCATGCGTGGCCTGGATGTCGGCCAGAGGGGCATTGGGATCGTGGGACATCAGAGGAACCATTGTGGCACCGGTCGATTGCCCTTGGAGCGGTGAACCACGGAGGGAGAAGGATTGAGGGTTGAGGGTTGAGGGTTGAGGCGGACCTGATTCGAAACTCCGCTTGGCGTCTGGCGGAACCTACCGTAGCCCCCCTACTCCTCCGGCAGGCCGGAGAACGCGGATTCCAGCAAGTCCAAGGTGTGCATCACGCGCACCTTGCGGCCCCGTTCCCGGGCGCCTTGGGCGATCCAGGCGTGGCAGCCGGGGTTTCCGCTGACCACGATCTCGGCGCCGGTGGCTTCGATGAACTCCATCTTCCTATCGAGTAGCTCCCTTGCCAGGGCGGGTTGGGTCACGTTGTAGATGCCGGCACTGCCGCAGCAGCGGTCGGACTCCTCGAGGTCAACTATCTGCAGCCCGGGCACGGCGGCGAGCAAGTCGCGGGGTTGGGTGCGGATGCCCTGCCCGTGGGCGAGGTGGCACGCGTCGTGGTACGTCGCGGTGCCGGTGATCCCGGCTGCTTTCGCCAACGCGGCGGCCAGGCCTTCGCGGGCCAGAAACTCGCTCGCGTCGAACGTGCGGCGCGCGAAGCCGTCGAAGCCGGGGTCCCCCGTGCGCTCGGCGCGCTTGAGATACTGCCGGAAGGGGCCCTCCACGGGCTTGGTCAGATCGGGCTCGAGGGGCCCGCCCACCGCGTGGCCCGCCAGGGAGCCCAACTCCTTGAGGAAGCTGCCGCATCCGGCGGCGTTCACGATCACGGGGAGCTCCTTGGGCATGTTCTGGGTGAGGAGCGTCGCCATCTCGAGTGCCTTCTCCAGGTGCCCGCCGTGCGCGTGCAAGGCCCCGCAGCACCCTGCCTTGGGGCTCGGTTCGACCTCGTAGCCCACGCGCCGCAGCAAGCGCCGGGTGGCCTCATGCACGCGTGGATACAGCACGCGCATCGCGCAGCCTTCGAGGAGGTAAACGCTCCCCTTCACCGGAGGCAGAATTGCGGGGTCGAGCGGCGGCCACTCGGACTTCGGCTCGGCCCTCGGGAGGTCCGCCTCCGGTGCCTCGCCGGAGAGCATTCGGCTGACAAAGGCCGGCATGCGTCGCCCTCCGAAGAACCGGCCAGCGAGCAACTGCAGGCGCAACAGGGTTGGGTTGGACACCGTGTCCACGAGCAGCCGTTGGGCGCGGTTGGGTTTCTCGGCTTCAAGTCGCGCTCGGGCGAGTTCGAGGATCTGGCCGTACTGCACGCCGCTGGGGCACGCGGGTTCGCACGCGCGGCACCCCAGGCACGTGTCGAGGTGTTGCCGCACGTCGTCGTCCCACGCCAGTACCCCCTCCTCGGCGCTGCGTGCGAGGTAGATGCGCCCGCGGGGCGACTCGGTCTCGCGGCCGGTCAGCACAAAGGTCGGGCACGCCTCCAGGCAAAAGCCGCAGCGGATGCACTTGGTTGTCAGGTCGGAAAGTTCGCTCACCATGCCCCCATCGCGCCGGGGTTCAGGCGCGCGTCCGGATCGAAAGCGTTCTTGGTGCGGCGCATCCACTCGCGCATGGGACCCTCGGGCAGCGGCTCGCGGCCCGGGGCGAGCACCCAATCCTCCGCGAAGCGGGGCGGGCTTTCGTCGGGACCCACATCGGCCCAAAGCGTGGAACTGGCCTCGTCCGCTCGATGGGGCCGTCGGCGGGCGGCCGCGCGCGCGTCGATGAAATCAGCCCGCAGGGTGCGCTGTATCCATGCGCGCTCGAGGACAATCTCGCCCTCTCCTGTGACCGCCGGTGCGGGGAGGGCGCGCAGCGGGAACGTGCGCAGGACGACCTCCACAATCACCCCCAGGGTGCCGCGAGATCCCACCATCAACTTCTGCACGTCGTATCCTGCCACGTTCTTTACAACGCGGCTGCCGCACCTTGCGATCGCGCCGTCCGCGCGCACCAGCGTCAGCCCCAGCACCCAGTCGCGTACCCCGCCGCACGACCCCTGGAGCGCGTGCGGCAGGTTCATGGCCACCAGCCCGCCGACGGTTCCGGGCAGTCCGGCGGGCAGGGGGCCGACGTCCTCCACGGACGGCAAGGGCACGCATTGGCCTTGCTTGCGCAGCTCCTCCTGAAGGGCGGACAGGGGTGTTCCTGCTCGCACCACCACCACTTGATCGTTCGGCGACCAGTCGATGATGCCTTGGAGCGCGAGTGTCGAGATTTCGGATCCCCGGGCTGAAGCTGACCGTGCGGGTCCGGGGAGGGGCCCCCCCCCAAACACACCCCCCCCCACCCCCG
>CAYJMZ010000114.1:3847-8495 GCA_964370995.1 uncultured Fimbriimonadaceae bacterium
CTGTCCCCATGTAGATGCCCTGCCCATCCCCCGATCGCGCCGCACCGGGGAGGGTTTCGGAGTCCAGACACAGGGCGGATTTGGTGCCCAGGCCGGTGATGCGCCAGGGGCAGCCGGTGCGCACGACCTCGGCGAGTTCCTCGTTGGTGGCAGGGCTCACCATCCCACGCCCCTCCAGCGTTTGCGGTGCTCGATACACCCCTTCTGGCTGGGCAGCACTTTGCACGGATTGCACAGCCGCCCGTCGGTGAAGATCGCCTTCGCGTCGGCCTGGAGGCGAAGGTCCTCCTCAGAGAACATGAGGGCCATGAGGTCGATCTTCTCGACGCCGATGCCGTGCTCTCCACTGACCGAGCCGCCGAGTGCGATGCACCGCTTCATCAGCTCCTCGCCCGCGCCGATCACGGCCTCGACCTGCTTGGGGTCGCGGTCGTCGAAGTAGAAGCACGGGTGCAGGTTGCCGTCGCCCGCATGGAAGATGTTGGCGACTCCCACGCCGTACCGCGCGGCGGTTTCGTACACGGTCTCGAGCATCTCGGGAAGTTTGGAACGCGGGATCACCCCGTCGTGGGTCACGATGCTCGGCGCGAGGCGGCCCATGGCGCCGATGCCCTTCTTGCGGGCGATCCACAGCCTCTGGCGCTCGGGTTCGTCCTGCGCGATCACCACGTCGATGGCCCCGTTCGCAATGCAGATCGCCGCGGCCGCCGCCATCTCTCGCTTCGCGTCCTCGGGGGCGCCGTCGCACTCGATCAGCAAAAGCGCCTGGGCGTCGGGCGGGTACACGAGGTGGAACGCCTGGGACACCGCGCGCAGCACGCCGTGGTCCATGAACTCGAGCGCGGCGGGCACCACGCCCTCCGCGATGATCTGTGCCACGGTCTCGGTTGCGCCGCGCACGGAGGGGAACGACGCCAGAGCGGTCTCGACGCCGGCGGGGAGGGGTGTGAGCTTCACCCACGCCTCGGTGACCACCCCCAGCGTGCCCTCGGAGCCCACGATCAGGCCCAGCAGGTCGTATCCGGGGGCGCCCTCGACGCGGGAGCCGACCTCGAGCAGCTCCCCTTCGGGGGTCACCAGGGCCACGGCCAGCACGTGCTGGACGGTTACGCCGTACTTGAGGGTGTGCGGCCCGCCGGAGTTCTCGCCGATGTTGCCGCCGATCGTGGCCACGGTTTGGCTCGAGGGGTCGGGGGCGAAGTGCAGGCCCTCCGCCGCGACCGCCTTGGAGATCCGCGCGTTCACCGCACCGGCCTGCACGCGCAGGCAGCGGTTGGGGATGTCGATCTCGAGGATGCGTTTGAGGCGTTTGGTCGAGATCACAACCCCGCCCATGGCCGGCAGTGCGCCCCCGCTGAGCCCGGTGCCTGCGCCGCGGGCGGTGAAGGGCACGTCGTGCGCCGTGCACCACCGGATCACCTTTTGCACGTCCTCCGTGCTCTCGGGAAGCACCACCGCGCCGGGCTTGGAGCGGTCCACCGTGTACGCGTCGCAGTCGTACGCGCGGCTCGTCGCCGGGCCCGCCAGCACGCGTTCGGCACCAAGGAGGTCGGCCAGATCGCGCGCGAGGGAGGCGTCGGGGGTCACGGGTGTGTTTTACCGGGATCCGGAGGAAGGATTGAGGATTGAGGATTGAGGATTAAGCGGAGAGGGGAGAGGGTTGAGGATTTGCCCGGGTCCGACCTCGATCCTCAATCCTCAATCCTCCAATCCTTCTCCGCCACGGTAAAACCGAGAGGTGTTCATCACGTTCGAGGGGCCGGAGGGGAGTGGGAAGAGCACGGCGCTGCGTGCGGTGGCTGCGCACTTGGAGTCGGTGGGTGTGCGTGTCGTTTGCACGCGCGAGCCTGGCGGGGGCACGATGGGGCCGCGGATCCGCGAGATTCTGCTTCACGAGGGCGAGTTGGACCCGCGCGCGGAGATCTTCCTGTTCCTGGCGGACCGTTCGCAGCACGGCGTCGAGGTGATCCGGCCCGCCCTCGCACAGGGAAAGGTGGTGCTTTGCGACCGCTATGCGGACTCCACCGTGGCGTACCAAGGCCACGCGCGGGACTTCGACCTGGCGCAGCTGCGCGCGTGGAACGATTTGGCCACCGGGGGTTTGAAACCGGACCTTACGCTCCTGTTCGACCTCGACCCCGAGATCGGGCTTGCGAGGATCGCCCACAAGGACCGCCTCGATTCCGAGCCCCTGGCGTTCCATATCCGCGTGCGCGAAGGGTTTCTCGTCGAGGCCGCCCTTGAGCCGCAGCGATGGCTCGTGCTGGACGCGTCGCGGGCCCCCGAAGTCGTGGCGAATTGGGCGATCGAGGCTGTCGAAGCATGCCGTTTGAAGCGTAAGGGATAATGGGTTCGCTCCGGCACCCGACAATCTCACCAGGTCCATGCTGACAACCCTCCTTATCGCGGCTTCGATGACTCCGGCGGCCCAAGCGTTGGATCGGTTCCAGTCGTTCGTGTCGCGCTCTCCCGCGATCTCGGTGTCGTTCAAGCTTTCCGGGGTCGGTGGCTTTTCGGCTACGGGCAGATTCCTCATGGAAAAGCCCGAGCGCGTGCTGTTCACCGTGTCGGGCGCCGGGCTGGACTACTCGTTCTCGTCAACCGAAAAGGGGATCGTGGAGATCGAGAGGTCGAAGCGGCGATACGACGAGTTTCCGCCGCAGGGCAAGTTCGTCGCTCCGCGCTCTCGAATCTCGGCTGCAGCGGGCGTGGGCTTCCCGTCGGTGTTTGTGTTCGGCAATTTGCGCAGCATCTGGCCCGACGAGGCGACCATCACATTCAAGGGAAGCGAACCATTGCGCGGGGTGAAGGTCGACCACGTAATCGCGACGTATGCGGTCGCGCGCGGCGAGGGTCGTTCCGATGTGTACATCGATGAAGCCGGACGGCTTTTGCAGCTGGTGTTGAAGACGGAGATCCAGGGCCAGACAAGTTCGTTCACGCACGAGTACCTTGATTACCAGACCGGGCCGTTGGGGCTTGCGGCGTTTCTGACTCCGATTCCGCTCGGGTTCGTCCCCCACACGCTGCCAGCGACGTCGACGTATCTCAATGACGGTCAACCCCTTCTCAAGACCCGCCTCTCCGATAGTGCGGGGCGCGTGGTGGAACTGAAGTTCGAGGGCAAGGGGGCCCTGTTGGCTCTGACCGGGCCCGACTGCGGCCCCAGCGCACGTGCGCAGGCGATGATGCGGCGCCTGCGCGACAAGGCCGAGTCTCTCGGGTGGGGCTACGAGGAGATCAGCACAGCGGTGTCGGCCGCGTCCGCCAAGACGTGGACCGGCGCCTCAAGAGTGCTGTTCGACCCCGCCGGCGACACGTGGGACATGCTCGGCGCCCAGGGTACGCCCTCGCTGCTGCTGGTGGACGCCAAGGGGCGCAGGTTACGCTACTGGTACGGCTTCGACCCGGCGCAGCCCAAGGCGCTGGAGGTCGAAGTGGGCGAGGCGATGGAAGGGAAGAAGCCGGAACAGGATTGAGGATTGAGGATTGAGGATTGAGGCCCTTTACCCTATGTGGGCCGTCTCAAACCCGATCCCCGATCCCCGATCCCTGATCCCTGATCTCAGGCGGCGCTTTCGCTGGCGGCGAGTTTACGCGCCTGATCTTCCTCGGACAGGGCGTCGAGCATCTCCTGGATGTCGCCGTCCATGAAGGTGATCGTGTTGTGCACCGACACCCCGATCCGGTGATCGGTGATGCGGCTCTGCGGGAAGTTGTACGTGCGGATCTTCTCGGAGCGATCCCCTGAGCCGACCTGTCCCTTGCGGTCCGCGGCCCGCACTTTGTCTACTTTAGCCTGCTCAAAGTCATACAATTTGGCGCGAAGGACCGCCATGGCTTTGAGCTTGTTCTGCGCTTGGCTGCGCTCGTCCTGGCACGTGACCACGATGCCCGAGGCCTTGTGGATGATGCGGATGGCGGTTTCGTTCTTCTGCATGTGCTGGCCGCCGGCCGAGCTCGAACAGAACGTCGAGATCTCTAGGTCGTCGGCCTTGATGTCCACATCGACCTCCTCGACTTCGGGCAGCACCGCGACGGTGACGGTGGACGTATGGATGCGCCCGCTGGATTCCGTGGCAGGCACACGCTGCACACGGTGCACGCCGCTCTCGTGCTTGAGCTGGCTGTAGGCGCCCTGCACGTCGATCGTGAACACGACCTTGCTAAGCCCGCCGATTCCCATCTCCTGATGCTCGAGAACCTCGTACTTCCACTTGCGGCGCTCGGCGTAGCGCGTGTACATCCGGAACAGCTCCGCCGCGAACAGCCCCGCCTCGTCGCCCCCGGCCGCGGGACGGATTTCGACGATCACGGACTTGTCGTCGTTGGGGTCCTTGGGAATCAGCATCCTCTTGAGCGCTTCTTCCAGAGCCGCGATCTTGGCCCTCAGGGTGTCCACCTCTGCAAGCGCCATCTCGCGCATCTCGGGGTCGTCGAGCATCTCTTCCGTGCCGGCGAGCGCGATCTTGGTGGCGTCGTAGTCGCGGATCGCCGTGACAATCGGTTCGAGGTCCGACCTCGCCTTGCCCAGCCGCTGCATCTCGGCGATGTCGCTGACGACCGAGGGGTCGTTGTAGGACGCCTCGATCGCATCGAATTTCTTCTCGATTTCGCGGAGTTTGTCGGTCATCGGCAGGGGTAAGGG
>CAYJMZ010000115.1:0-8457 GCA_964370995.1 uncultured Fimbriimonadaceae bacterium
GGACTTGTCGGCAACGGCGGCCCCGGGGGCTAGTAGTGCAGCGATTTTGGAGGCGGCGGTCCCCTTGTTGCCCGAAACAATCGCGCCCGCGTGTCCCATGCGTTTGCCGGGAGGTGCGGTTCTGCCGCTGATAAACGACACGACAGGCTTCGTCATCTGCTTGATGAATTCGGCGCCCGTCTCTTCATCCGTGCCTCCGATTTCTCCGACCAACACCACCGCACGGGTGGCGGGATCGGCCTCGAACAGCCGAAGGACGTCGATGAACCGCAGGCCGGGCAACGGATCTCCGCCGATTCCGACGCAGGTGGTTTGTCCGAGACCGTTGCGGGTCAACTCCCACACGATTTCGTATGTGAGGGTGCCACTTCGGCTCACGAGTCCCACCGGGCCCGAGGCAAAGATGTGCCCGGGCATGATGCCCATCTTGCACTGGTCCGGAGTGATGACGCCCGCACAGTTCCCTCCGAGAAGGAGGCAGGTGCCGTTGGCCTTCAGGCGGTTGACGACGCGCGCCATGTCCTGCACCGGGATCCCCTCGGTGATCAACGACACGAACGGAAGCCCCGCGGCCTCGCACTCCAGCACCGAATCCGCGGCGAACGGCGCCGGCACGAAGATGAGTCCGGCATCGGCGCCGGTTTGGGCGACAGCCTCCTCCATCGAGTCGAAAATGGGGCGATCCAAGAGCGTTGTCCCGCCCTTGCCGGGCGTAACGCCGGCGACGACCTGCGTGCCGTACGCGATCATTTGCTCGGTGTGGAAGGCGCCTTCGCGGCCGGTCATGCCGGCGACCACCACGCGCGTGTTCTTGTCTACCAGAATGGACATCGGGGTTAGGATACCGGGATCGGGGGGAGAGGATTGAGGACTGAGGATTGGAGGATTGAGTCGGACCTGGGCGTTCAGCTGTCCGTGCCTCCTGATCCCCTTGCCCCCTGCGCAGTGTTCTCCGACCCTCAATCCTCCAATCCTCAGTCCTCAATCCTCTCCCCTGATTCCCGATCCCTGATCCCCGATCCCCGATCCCTGATTTCTGATCCCCGATCCCTGATTTCTGATCCCTGAAAAAAAGTTTGGAACTTCAGGCGTTTGCTGGTACTCTAACAAGTGGCTGCAAAGCCAATCCGTTGAATTCACTGCAAGGTGGAACGGGGGACCCGATTAATTGGGGTGAATGCGGCCTCTTCGGAGGTTGCTAGGGTAACTCTTGGCCCGAACCCGTCAGCTAACCCCGTAGACGTAGCGAGAGTCGCCATTGTCTCTCAATAGCTGGACTTCCAGTTCGATGGCGATAAGCGACATCGCGAATTGCGGCCGAGGGCACTCGGCGCACCGAGGGGCGCTTGCGCCCGGAGGTGGGGCGTGGTGTCCAAATCGCACCTCCTGTTGAGCAGGGCCTCCCGGAAACGGGGGGCCCTTTCTCCGTTTATGCGAAGGTATAACGGGGCCATGGGAAAGGGAGCTCCGGGAGTTCGCTACGCCGAAGTGGAGCGCGAAGCCGCCGGCCTGCGGGTCCGCGTGGTGGTCGATCTGGACGGCGGTACCAAACGCGACGTCGCCACGGGGCTCGTGTTCTTCGATCGGCTCATCGTGCAAATGGCTTATCAGGCGCACATCGACCTGGGTGTGCAGGTGGAGGGCCCCGTTCAAGCGGACGATCATTCCGTGCTGAAGGAGGTTGGCATCGCCCTGGGCCAAGCTCTCAGGGCCGCTCTGATCCAAAGCGAAGCGGCCCCTCGGTGTGCCAGCAGCCTTTTCGTCAAGGACGACGCCCTCGTTCAAATTGCACTGGACACGGGCGGGCGTGGCCAGTTGTTCTACGAGGTGGCCTTTGACGGGCCCTCCGTTGGCTCGGTCTCCACGCAATCGCTCCGGGAGTTCTTCAGGGGAATCGTGATTCAGGCCGGGTTCACGGCGCATGTGCGCAAGTTGGCAGGCGACAACGACCACCACGTGTTCGAGGCGTTGTGCAAGGGTTTCGGACAGGCGCTTCACGGCGCCGCCCACGGATCGGACCGATAGACGTCTAGGCCTTTTGGACCGACCGTCGAGGGTTCCCGTGGATTACAATAAGGATCCCGGGGCCGGAAAACCATGTCGAGTTTCTTCTCAGCCTTTCCACTTCTCATTCCGATCCTGGCGCTGATGATTCCCATCGTGGCGATCCTCACCGCGCACCAGCGCAGGATGGCCGAGATCATCCATCAAAACCACGACTCGGGCTTCGGCGCGGAGGTCCAGCGGCTCACCGCCGAGGTCCAGGCACTGAAGGAGCTCGTGCTCCAGCAGACGCTGGCCTTGGACTCCGCGGCGAGCCGGACCTTGCCGCCGGCCCCCCCCGGAGCGACCGGCTCATGATGGAAGACCTTGCACCGTTTGCGATGGGAACCCTCATCTTCATGATCCCCATCGTCGCGATCCTCGCCAAGCACCAGCAGAAGATGGCCGAGATCCTTCAGGGGTCCCGGCCGGTGCAACATCCGGACGTTCAGAGCGAGATTGCGGCGCTTCGCCAGATGGTCGCCGCGCAGGCCGCGAGCCTTGACGCGTTGGCAGCATCGCAGCGGGAGTTGGTAAAGTCTTTGGGAGAGGGGAACTCCCCCGAGCAAAGGCCGACCGATCCATGACAACCCCAGACACGCCCTTCGCCGACTTCCAGCTCGACGGCTTCGACAGCTCGGAGGCGCGGAGGCAACGCCCCTTGGTGGTGCTTGTTTGGCGAACGGGTTGCTCGACGTCCTGCCTGACCCTCCCCTTCATCGACCGCCTGGCCTCGCGGTTTCCAGGTGCCGAGGTAGTGGGCGTCAGCCAGGACGACGCCGCCACGACCACCGCCTATTGCGAGGCGAACGCCATCGGTATGCGCCAGCTGCACGACGCGAACCTTGCGGTAACACGCGGGTTCGGGTTGACCAGCGTGCCGTTCTTCGCCCTCACCGGGGCCGAGGGGAAGGTTCTGGAGTGCGGCCGCGCGTGGGATGTCGAGCGATTGGAGGCGATCGCGAAACAAGTTGCCGCCCTTTTGGGAACACCCTACACCCCGATCGTCACGGAGGCCGATCAGGTGCCCGTATTCAAGCCAGGTTGAAGCAGCAGGTGATTCCCGCGGGTCGCGGGATCCCCAGGCACGCCGCCCACCGCGCGGCGCGGCGTGCCAAAACAGGGGAAAAGGTAGGGAATATCATTGACTTCCCGACGCCAAAACGGTACGCTAGAAGTTCGCGCAAATACGTCCGGAGGCCTGGATGAGAGTTATCCAACCATCCTCGAAGAGAATCGGCCGGTTCCTCGAGGCACCAAATTTAATTGAACTTCAGCTTAATAGTTATCGTTGGTTTTTGGAAGAGGGTCTTCCAGAGCTCTTTACTACATTCTCGCCCATCTGGGACTTCACCCAGACCAACTACATCGAACTCGTCAGCTTTACGCTGAGCGAGCCGAAGTACTCCCTCCAAGAGTGCCGCGATCGCGACATGACCTTTGAGGCGCCGATCAAGGCGATCGTGCGTTTCGGCGGCAAGGACCGGGAGGTGATCGAGTCCGAGGTGTACCTCGGCGATCTGCCGTTGATGACCGACAAGGGCACGTTCATCATCAATGGGCGCGAGCGCGTCATCGTTTCGCAGTTGTCCCGCTCTCCGGGCCTCTACTTCGAGGAGGGCGTGGACAGCTCCATGCAGGTCGTGGTGTCCGCGCGCATCATCCCCAACGAGGGTCCATGGCTCGAGGTCGAGTCGGACGCGAACGGGGTGGTCCGAACGCAGATCAGCCAGACCAAGAAGTTGCCGCTGACGCAGCTGATCAAGGCCCTCCACGGCTTCGATCGCGGCCGCGTCCAGGTGCGCATGCGCTTTTCGAAGGCCATGCACCGCAAGCTGGTCGATCCTCTCGCGGACCCCGAGACCGGCGAGGTGCTGGTTGAGGCGGGAACTTATCTGACCCGGGACGTGATGGCCACGGTTCCAAAGGCCCTCGCCGACACGCCCGTGTTGGTGGACACGTTGCTTGCGACAAACGAGCAGCTGATGTTCACGTTTGGAACCGAGGTCGAACTCGAAGCGCCAAAGGCCGACGACCTTGTGGGCAAGCGTGTGCTTGAGGACCTCTTGGACAGCGACGGAAAGTCCGTCGTGATCCGCCGGCTCGAGAAGATCGAGCTGGAAACCGCGAGGAAGATCGAGTCGCTCGGGCTGAAATCCCTGAGGCTGTTGGACGTGCTGACCCTCGTGGAGTCCACGCTCGATCAGGACCCGACCTCCACGACCCGAGAGGCGATCCTCGACATCTACAAGCGGCTCCGCCCAGGGGAGGCCGCCAACGAAGATGCCGCCAAGCAGCTGATCTACGGGCTGTTCTTCGACGTCAAGCGCTACGACCTCGGCAAGGTCGGCCGTCGGTTCTTGAACCAGAAGTTGGGCTACGAAGTGCCTCTCAAGGTGCGCAACCTGACTTCGGAGGACCTCACGGGCGTGTTGCTCGAGATGATCCCGTACCTGACTCGCGACGCCGAGCGGGACGACATCGACGACCTGAAGAACAAGCGCGTTCGAAGCGTGGGCGAGTTGCTGCAAAGCCAGCTCCGCCTCGGCTTTGTGCGCATGGAGAAGGTTGCCCGCGAGCGGATGACCAGCACGGACCAGGAGAACCTCCTGCCCGGAATCATCCTGAGCGTCAAGCCGGTCAGCGCGTCGATCAAGTCGTTCTTCAGCTCGAACCAGCTGAGCACGTTCATGGATCAGACGAACCCCCTGAGCGAGTTGACGAACAAGCGGCGTTTGTCGAGCCTCGGACCGGGCGGCCTGCAGCGAACTAGCGCAAAGCTTGAGGTTCGCGACGTCCACCGTTCGCACTACGGTCGCATTTGTCCGATCGAGACGCCGGAGGGCCCGAACATCGGTCTGATTTCGCAGTTGACGACCCACGCGCGCGTCGACGAGTTCGGGTTCATCATGACCCCGTACCGACGTGTGACCGATGGTGTGGTCACCGCCGAGATCGTGTACCTCACCGCCCAGGAGGAGACCGGCTTGCTGGTCGCCCCCGCCGACTCGCTGGCCGACGACGCAGGTGCGATCATCGCGGAGCGGATTCAGGTTCGGTGCGCCGGCGGAGACGTCGGCGGTGCCGCCTACCCCGTTGTGGCGCGCAACGCGGTTCAGTTCATGGACGTTTCGCCGGTGCAGATCATCTCGGTGGCCACCGCGTTGATCCCGTTCCTTGAGAACGACGACGCGAACCGTGCCCTGATGGGTGCGAACATGCAGCGGCAGGCTGTGCCGTTGCTTCGCTCGGAGCGCCCGATTGTGGGCACCGGTTACGAGCGCGTGGCTGCGGTCGACTCGGGTTCGGCGGTCATCGCCCACCGACCCGGCGTCGTGGAGCACGTCACCGCGACCGAAATCGTCGTCCGGGTGGGCGCGGAGCGCGATCGGTATGCGCTTCAGCACATGGTTCAGAGCAACAAGTCCACGTGTTTCACGCACCGGCCCGTCGTGTTGCCGGGACAGGTGGTGCTCAAGGGCGACGCGCTCGCCGACGGCCCGTGCTGCGACGATGCTGCGCTCGCGCTCGGCAAGAACGTGCTGGTCGCGTTTATGCCGTGGGGCGGATACAACTACGAGGACGCGATCATCATCTCGGAGCGCATGGTGAAGGACGACGTGTACACGTCCATCCACATCGAGCGCCACGAGACCGAAGCGGTCGATACGAAATTGGGACCGGAAGAGATCACGCGCGACATCCCGAACGTCGGCGAGGAAGCGCTCAAGGACCTTGACGAGAACGGCATTATCCGCATTGGTGCGGAGATTCGGCCGGAGGACATCCTGGTGGGCAAAGTCGCCCCGAAGGGCCAGGTCGAGATGACCGCCGAAGAGAGGTTGATCATCGCGATCTTCGGCAAGAAGGCCGAGGAAACCCGCGACGTGTCGCTCCGCCTCCCCCACGGAGAGAAGGGAACCGTCGTGGACGTCAAGGTGTTCAGCCGGTACAAGTACCTCAGCCCGAGCATCAACCACGTGTACAAGGAATCGAAGAAGCGCGATCGGCTCGTGTGCGACCGCACCGAGGAGCCTCTGCTTCAGATTCCCGGAGACGAATTGCCGGCCGGCACGAACATGACCGTGCAGGTGTACACCGCCCAGAAGCGCAAGCTGATGGTCGGTGACAAGATGGCGGGGCGGCACGGAAACAAGGGCGTCATCTCGCGCATCGTTCCCGTTGAGGACATGCCCTATCTCGGGGACGGCACGCCGGTGGACATCATTCTGAACCCGCTCGGGGTTCCGAGTCGCATGAACATCGGCCAGATCCTCGAAACGCACCTCGGCTACGCGGGCCGCAAGCTTGGCGTGCGGTACATCGTGCCCGCGTTCGAGGGCGCCACCGAAACCGAGGTTCTCGAGGAAATGGAGCGCCTCGCCCAGTCCATGCGGCACAAGGTGCTTGCCGGATACGCCAACCTCGAATTGCAACTCGGGATTGGGTTCGAGCTGGCCGCCTCGGTGGACGAGATGCTCGCACAGATACGTGCGCGGCTTCAGGAACTCGACGAGCCCCGGCTGGAGAGGGTGTTGCGCATCCTCGCCTGCCCGCCCTTGCATACGGTCAAGGAGCTGCTGGACGTCGATCCCGCAACGTGGACTCCGGACGACATGCCAGAGGAGATGGGCAAGCCGGCCAAGCCGGACAACGCGTTGCTGGACAAGGCCATGGCACAGATCGAGCACAACACGTTCCGTCGCGCGGGTATCGACGCCGAAACCTGCAAGTCGAGCGTGTTCGACGGCAAGACCGGTGACCTTGTGCCAAACCCCATCACGGTGGGCACGATCTACATGCTCAAGCTCGAGCACCTTGCCGACGAGAAGATTCACGCGCGCTCGATCGGCCCGTACTCGCTGGTCACCCAGCAGCCGCTGGGAGGCAAGGCGCAGTTCGGCGGGCAGCGTTTCGGCGAGATGGAGGGCTGGGCTTTGGAGGCGTACGGCGCGGCCTACACCCTCCAGGAACTCCTGACCATCAAGTCGGACGACGTCACCGGACGCGTCAAGGCGTACGAGTCGATCGTGAAGGGGGAGACCCTTGCCGAGCCGGGAATCCCCGAGTCGTTCAAGATCCTGATCAACGAACTTCGATCTCTGTGCCTGCGGGTAACGGTCGAAGACGCCGCAAACAAGGAAATCCCACTCAAGGAACTCGACGAACTGGGGGGTGGCGACGACATGCGCCTCGCCCGTTCCGTGGGATTCTTCAACTGACGCGAACATGCGGGGTCGGAATGGGCCCCGCATGTCGCCAACACAACCGCATCCATTGAGCCGGAAACGATTCCGGGGGACTGAGGAGACTAGAAAACCGAATGGCAGACGTCAGCTTGTTCGATAAGATTAGAATCGGGATTGCCAGCAACCAGGAGATTCGCAACTGGTCGCACGGCGAGATCAAGAAGCCCGAGACCATCAACTACCGCACGTTCAAGCCGGAGCGCGACGGTTTGTTCTGCGAGCGCATCTTCGGTCCGGTGAAGGACTGGGAGTGCGCATGCGGCCGCTACAAGAAGATCAAATACAAGGGCATCGTCTGCGAGCGGTGCGGCGTCGAGGTCATTCGCAGCAAGGTGCGCCGCGAGCGAATGGGCCATGTCGATCTCGCCGCGCCCGTGTGCCACATTTGGTACCTCAAGGGCGTCCCATCGCCCCTGTCGCTGATCCTCGACATCTCGCCTCGTCTGCTTGAGAAGGTCATCTACTTCGCATCGTTCATCATCATCGACATCGACGGCGAGGCGATCGCCGACAAGCTCCCCAAGATCCGCGACGCGGTGGAAGAGGAGAAGGTCGGGCTCATGCAGCAGATGCGCGAACTGGAGGAGGAAAGCCTCCAGCGCTTCGCCGCCGAACTCGACGAGAATCGGGACGAGTACGACGACGCTTACGTCAGGGAGCGGTCCAAGGCCGTGAACGACCGCATCCGTGCCGAATATCGGGATGCGGACGACAGGCTGAAGGACCTCGACCTGGCCGTTGAGATTCTCGGCAAACTCGAGAGGAACCAGCTGATCGACGAGGACAAGTACCGGGCTGTCAGCAAGATGCTGGACTCGGTCGGGTTTCGCATGAACGACGACCTGCGGGTCCTCGTCCGGGCAAACATCGGCGCCGAGGCGATCAAGGAACTCCTCGGCCGCGTGGACCTCGACCGTCTGGCCCGCGAACTGCGCCAAGAGATCATCATGACCACGAGCACGCGGCGCGCACGCGCCATCAAGCGGCTCGAAGTCACCGAAGCCCTCCTGAACTCGCGCAGCGAGCCGGGCGGCATGATCCTCGACGTGATCCCCGTGATCAGCCCCGAGTTGCGCCCGATGGTCCAACTCGACGGCGGACGCTTTGCCACGTCGGACCTCAACGACCTGTACCGCCGCATCATCAACCGCAACAACCGCCTCAA
>CAYJMZ010000116.1:0-8390 GCA_964370995.1 uncultured Fimbriimonadaceae bacterium
GAGTACACTCACCTCCCATGGACGGCGTGCTGATCAAGGAGCTCGGGCGGTTCACCGATGCGCGCGGGTGGCTGGTCGAACTGTTCCGCGACGACGAGCTCCCGGCGGGGTTCAAGCCGACGATGGGCTACATCAGCGTGACCCACCCCGGCATCGCGCGCGGGCCCCACGAGCACCGGGACCAAACCGACGGCTTCGCGTTCCTCTCCGGCTCGTTCGAGCTGCACCTGTGGGAGAACCGACCCGGTCGCGACGCGCCCCACGAGGTGCACCGTGTCGGAGAGGCCAACCCCGTGTTCGTCGCCGTTCCCCCCGGCGTGGTGCACGCGTACCGCAACGTGGGCGCGCAGGACGCCTACGTGCTCAACTTCCCCGACCGCCTCTACGCGGGTTGGGGCAAGAACGAACCCGTGGACGAGATCCGGCACGAGGACGACCCAGGGGCGAGGTTTTGCCTGGATGCAGGATTGAGGATTGAGGATTGAGGATTGGAGGGGCCCCCAGCAAATCTGCCAATCTAGGGCAGTCATGTCACGCAAAGGCGCAAAGGACGCAAAGGGGGACGGAATCGCGGTGGATGCAATAGTTCCCATAGCGTCCTTTGCGCCTTTGCGTGACACGACCCTCAACCCAACACCATGAATCTGCTCATCACCGGAGGCGCGGGCTTTATCGGCTCGCATTACGTGCGGCTCGCCCTGACCCGCTACCCCGAGGCGCGCATCGTGGTGCTCGACGCCCTCACCTACGCCGGCAACCTCTCCACGCTCGCGGACGTGTGGAACCACCCGAACTTCGCGTTCTATCCCGGCAAAATCCAGGACTCCACCGTCGTCGAGGGGCTCGTCGAGGCCGAGAAGATCACGCACATCGTCAACTTCGCCGCCGAAAGCCACAACGACCGCTCCATCCTTGACCCCGGGTCCTTCATCTCCACCAACACGTACGGCGTGTACGTGCTGCTCGAAGCCACCCGCAAGTTCAAGCTCGAGCGCATGCTCCATGTGAGCACAGACGAGGTGTACGGCTCCGTCGCGGTGGGCGCGTTCACCGAGGACAGCCCGCTTCTGCCCAACACCCCCTACAGCGCCAGCAAGGCCGGGGGCGACCTCCAGGCGCGCGCGCACCACGTGGCGTTCAAGACCCCCGTGGTCGTCACCCGCGGCGGCAACAACTACGGCCCGTTCCAGTACCCCGAGAAGCTGATTCCCTTCTTCGCCACGCGCCTGATCGATGGCAAGAAGGTGCCCCTCTACGGCGACGGCAACCAGGTGCGCGAGTGGATCCACGTCGAAGACCATTGCCGCGGCATCGACCTCGTGCTGCGCAAAGGCGAACTCGGTCAGGCGTACAACATCGGCGACACCAACGAGCGCACCAACCGCGAGATCGTCAAAGTGCTCCTTGAAGAGACCGGAAGGGACGATTCCCTGGTCAAACGCATTCCCGATCCCCGCAAGGGCGCGCACGACCAGCGCTACTCGATGAGCACCGCCAAGGTCGAGAAGTTGGGATGGGAACCCGAAAAGAACTTTGGAGAGGAGTTGAGAAACACCGTGCGCTGGTACCGCGAGAACGAGGCGTGGTGGCGACCGATCGCCGCCAAACCCGTGTTCCAGGATTTCGTGAGGGCATTCTACGGCCCGAGCTTGGGGGAGGACCTGTGAAGGCGCTCATTCTGGCGGGCGGCAAGGGCACGCGCCTTCGGCCAATCACGTTCTCGATGGCAAAGCAACTCGTGCCCGTGGCCAACAAGCCCGTCATCGAGTACGGCATCGAGGCGATCCGCAAGGCCGGCATCACAGACTTCGGGATCATCGTGGGCGACACAGCCGAGGCGGTCGAAGGCGCGCTGGGCGACGGCTCGCGGCTCGGCGTCACCATCACCTACATTCCCCAGCCAGAGCCCTTGGGGTTGGCGCACGCGGTCAAAACCGCCCAGCCGTTCCTCGGCGACGACGACTTCATCATGTACCTCGGCGACAACCTGCTGAAGTCCAGCATCGACGGCCTCGTGGAGGAGTTCAACATCTACGAACCCGCCGCCACGATCCTGCTCACGGCCGTGCCCAACCCCCAGGACTTCGGGGTCGCCGAGCTCGAGAACGGCAAGGTCAAGCGGCTCGAAGAGAAGCCCGCAAACCCGAAGTCGGACCTCGCGCTGGTCGGCGTGTACCTGTTCACCAAACAGATCCACGCGTCCATCGCGAGGCTCAAGCCCAGCGCGCGCGGCGAGTACGAGATCACCGACGCGATCCAGGGCCTCATCGATAGCGGCCTCGACGTGCGCTCACACATCGTCGACGGGTGGTGGAAGGACACCGGCACCGTCGAGGCGATGCTGGAGGCCAACCGCCTGATCTTGGAGGACGTCGAGCGCCGCATCGAAGGCGACGTGGACGCGGATTCGAAGGTCGAGGGACGCGTGGTGCTGGGCAAGGGCGCGCGCGTCGTGAACAGCACCGTGCGCGGACCCGCGATCATCGGCGAGGGCTGCGTGATCGAAAACGCGTTTGTGGGGCCGTTCACCGCCATCGATCGCGAAACGACCCTGCGCAACAGCGAAATCGAGTACTCCATCGTGCTGGCCGACTGCACCATCGAAGACGTGCGCGCTCGGATCGAGTGCTCGTTGATCGGCCGCGGGGTCAAGGTGGCGCGAACCGAGGGCAAACCATGGAACATCTCCTTGGTGCTCGGGGATTCCAGCTCGATTCGACTGACCTGAGAAGAGGGGATTCATGAAGGTAGCTGTCGTCGGAACGGGATACGTCGGGCTGGTCACCGGCGTGGTGCTCGCGGACCTCGGGAACGACGTGATCTGCGTCGATAACAACCCCGAAAAGGTCGCCATGCTGCGCCGGGGAATTCCCCCGATTTACGAACCCGGGATCGAAGAGCTGCTCAAGAAGACCCTCGCGGACGGCACGCTCGCGATCTCAGACGACGTGCGCGACGCCACGCGCAAGAGCGACATCGTGTTCATCGCGGTGGGCACGCCTCCCGCCGAGGATGGAACGCCGGACCTCACCGCGGTCAAAGCCGTGGCCAACGAGATCGCCCAAGCGCTGGAAAAGTACACCGTTGTGGTAAACAAATCCACCGTGCCTGTGGGCAGCGGCGACTTGGTGGAGGGCATCCTGCTGTCGCACGGCGCCGACCCCGCGCTGTTCGACGTGGTCAGCAACCCCGAATTCCTGCGAGAGGGCTCCGCGATCCACGACACGATGCACCCGGACCGCGTGGTGATCGGCTCCAAGAAGCGCGAGGCGGCCGCGAAGCTGGTCGAACTGTACGCGCCGCTCGAAGCCCCGATGCACATCACCGACCTCGAGTCGGCCGAGCTGATCAAGTACGCGAGCAACTCGTTCCTCGCCATGAAGATCTCGTTCATCAACGCGATCAGCCGCATCTGCGAGAAGGCAGGCGCAAACGTCGCGGACGTCGCCAAGGGCATGGGCGCCGACGAGCGGATCGGCCACCAGTTCCTGCAGTCCGGCCTCGGCTGGGGCGGTTCGTGCTTCCCCAAAGACGTTCAGGGCCTCATCAAGATCGCCGGCCAGCTCGGCTACGACTTCCAACTGCTCAAGGCGGTGTGGGACATCAACGAAGACCAGACCCGGCACTTCGTGCGCCGCATTGAGGAGCGCCTCGGCGGCTTCGAGGGCAAGAAGGTGGGCATCCTGGGGCTTGCGTTCAAGCCGAACACCGACGACATTCGCGACGCGAAATCGCTGGTGATCATCGAGGAGGTGCTCGCGCGCGGCGGCTCCATCCAGGCCTACGACCCTGTGGCGGAAGAACACGTGCGGAAGCTCTATCCAACCATCAGCTATGTGGACGGCGCGTACGAGGTAGCCAAGGACGTCGACGTGCTTGTGCTCGTGACGGAATGGAACGAGTTCCGACAGATCGACCTCGCGCGGCTAGCCTCCACAATGCGGCAAAAGATCCTCTTCGACGGCCGCCGCGTGTACACCCCCGCCGCCGCCGCGAAGGCCGGCCTCGAGTACTACACGATCGGGAGTTGAGTGTTCCAGTTTTGTTTCACGCAAAGGCGCAAGGGGCGCAAAGGGGGAGTGCCTGATGGGGCTCACGACCCCCACAAGATTCCCATTCGGATCCCCCTTTGCGTCCTTCGCGCCTTTGCGTGAAACATGGCCCGTTCCTTGCTTCCTCTGAGTTCGCGGCATAAGGAGAAACGGATTTTGGCGATTTGCCCTCAGGCACTGCCCGCATGGATGCGGACGATGAGCGCGAGCTTTAATCGGGCGACAACCCCGGTTTGGGCCGTGCTCGTGGCGATGTCCCTCGCGTTTTGGCCCACCTACACGTACTGGTGGAGCGCGTGGACCGCGGAGCAATCCCCCTTCGGGTTCGGCTACTTCGTGCCCCCCACCGTGGCATTCCTTATCTGGGCGCGCCGCGGCAAGATCGCCGAGGAACCCAAGGTTGCCGGGCATCCCCTCGTGTGGGTACCCATCCTGGCCGCCGTGGCCCTCCAGTGCCTCGCCCTGATCGCGCGCATCAACGTGCTCCAATCCCGCGCGTTCCTCATCCTCGCGCTGCCCGTCCCCTACCTCGATTGGGGCGGGCGCGTGTCCCGCCACATCTGGGGCGCGCTGGCGTACCTCGCCACGATGCTCCCTTGGCCCCAACAGTTTCACGGCCGGCTGCTCCTCCCCTCTCAGGAGCTCAGTACGACGCTCTCCACGACGCTTCTGGGCTGGACCGGCGTGCCCACTCTGGTCGAGGGCACCACGGTCAACACCCCGCACTACGCGTTCGAAGTCGCCGCTGCGTGCTCCGGGCTCACGATCCTGTTCCCCGTGTTCAGCATCGTGATCCTCACGTGCCTGATGCTCCGCACCTCGTGGTGGAAGATCGCCGCGCTTCTGCTGCTCGCCGCGCCGCTGTCGGTGTTCGCCAACGCGGTGCGCATCTGGACGATCGCGCTGATCGGCGAGTTCCGCGGCGCCGAGCTCGCCGACACCCTTCACGACCCCAGCGGCTGGATGGCCGTGGTGTTCGCGACGCTCGTGCTCATGGGAATTCTCGCCGCCATGCGCTGCACCGAGTACAAGCCCGAGTACATGCCAGCCCTCGGCGAGGAGGACACGCGATGATGATGCTCCGCTCACTCACGACAAGGGCGGTCGCCACGTGCCTGGTGTTGCTCCCCGCCGGTTTCGTGGCCCTTCAAACCGCGCTCGCCGACGCCAAGACCCCAACGGTCGTCGAAGGCACACTTCCCGAGGTGGTCGGCGAGTGGACCGGCGATTCGGCCCCGCTCACAGACCGCGAACTCAGCATCCTCCACGCCCCCGCCGCCAGCCAGCGCCTCTACCGCGCACCCGGCGGCGACACCGTGCAGGTGCTGCTCGTGCAGGTGGACAACACGCAGAACGCCCACGATCCGCGCCTGTGCATGGACGGCCAGGGCTACGTCGAAACGCAATCTTCCGAAGAGCCCGCGACGTGGTCCGCAGCCGGCCCGCGCAACGCGGTGTCGCACTCGGTGTTCAGCCGCGACGGGCGCGATCGCGACATGTACTACTGGATGGCAACCCCAAGCGGCAACGTTGCGAACATGAGCATGGGCCTCAAGATGGAGGGCCTCAAGCGCGCCCTGCGAGGCGAACCCACCAAGGGCATCGCCGTCCGCCTCCTCACCCACCCCAACGCGTACGACCCATCGCAGACCACCTCTCCCGAACGCGCCCGCGCGCTGTGGTCGCAGATCCGCTCTCAAATCCGCTTCGAGGAGTTGCTGTCTCGGTGAGACTCTCCCCCCGCGCCCGGGAAGGAGATGCCTCCGCAGCCCCGCTGTGGAGGGCTTACCTAGCCAGCCGAAACGAAAGCCTCCACAGCGGGGCTGCGGAGGCATGGGGGTCCACTAGATGCGCATCGCAACGGCCAACGCGGCGAGGTCGCGCCGAAGGTCCGTTTGAGGCTTGAACCCCAAGGCTTCCCCTATGGCCGCGATGCCGGCACGCGAGTGCTTCACCTCGCCGGCCCGCGCGGGGGCGTGCACGATGCGCGGCGGCTCGCCCAGGGCATCGAACACCGCCACAGCCAGTTCATTGACGCTGATGGCGCTCCCGGAAGCCACGTTGTACGCCTGACCGTCACAAATGGCGGAGTCCATGGCCAGGCGGTTGGCGCGCACGACGTCGGACACGTGCACGAAATCCCGCGTCTGCTCGCCGTCGCCGAAGATGGTCAGCGTGCCCCCGTCCAGGGCGGCGCGCACGAACTTCGGCACGACCGCGGCGTACTCGCTGTCCGGGTTCTGACGCGGCCCAAACACGTTGAAGTAGCGCAGGCAAACGCCGCCAACGCCGCGCAAGACCCCATAGAGGCGGACATACTCCTCGCTCACCGATTTCTGAATGGCGTACGGTGACAGGGGCTGAAGGAGCGACATCTCAGTCTTGACCCTATCCGGCCCCTCGCCGTAAACCGCCGACGACGAGCTGAACACAAACCGCGCACTCTGCCGGGCGGCCGCCTCCAAGAGTTGGAGGGTGCCTTCGCTGTTGACCCGGTGCGTGCGGACCGGATGCGCCACGGACTCGATCACGCTGGCGATGGCCGCGAGGTGGAAGATGCCGGCGACTCCTGCGGCGGCTTCGGCGACCGCACCCTCGTCCAGCACGCTTCCCTGCCGAAAATGAAGGTTGGGATGCGTGGGAAGATTGCGAAGGGAGCCGCTGGACAGATCGTCGAGCACGTGCACGATGCACCCGTCGTTCAGCAAGGACTCGACGAGATGCCCGCCGATAAACCCGGCTCCACCCGTCACCAAATAGCGCTTCTGCACCCCGGAAGCGTACCTTTCCACCCCGGGGCGACACGGTGATCTTCGAACTGGCCCTACTGACAGGGCTTGTCAGTGTGATGCTTGTTCGCATCCACAAGTACAGGCGCGTGATCGCGTACAACCCGGCGCAGAGCCACGAGTTCCCCTTCGAAACCTGCGGGGCGTCCCAGCACGCCGCAACGGCCAGCCCAGGGCGCATCCGCCTGCCGCGCGTGCCGCGGGACACCACCACCGTATTCCTCGAGGTCCACCTCAAGCCCGTTCTCGGCAGCCGGTTCTTCGCGCCGAAACTCGTGATCGAGGCGCCCGGGTTCCACCAGGAGCACCACTTCGAGCGCGGCGCGCAGGGACGGAGGTTCCTCAACATCAGCGCCCTCGCCCCCACACTGACGCTCGGCGAGTGCACGGTGCAAACCAGGAAGGCCTGGGCGCAGGTCGCGAGTGGCGCGTGTGCGGTGTGGGCCCTACCCGACCCCCTGGGCGAAGACGAGCGCCTGCTGGTGATCGCCCCACACCCCGACGATGCCGAGATCTCGGCGTTCAGCCTTTACACGCGCCACGCGGCACGCAGCATGATCGTCACGGTCACGGCGGGCGAGCGCGGCCACCTACGCGCGGAGCTCGCGCTCGAAGCCGTGGCCGAGGGGTGCCTCAAGGGCGAGCTGCGCACGTACGACAGCCTCGTGGTGGGCCTGTGGGGCGGCGTACCTCCCGACCGATGCGTCAACCTCGGGTACTTCGACAGCCGGCTTGAGACGATGCGCCAAGACCGCGACAAGCCGGTCGAGTCCGCATCGGGCGTCAGGGACCCCAACACGTTCCGCCGCCTCAACGTACGCCCCATGCCGGCGCTCGAGGCCGCGACTTGGGCTAGCCTCGTCGAAGATCTGCGGGGGCTCATGCGCTCCTTCAAGCCCACGACGATCGTGTGCCCCCACCCCCAGATCGACTGGCACCGCGACCACGTCTACAGCACCCTGGCGGCGCTTGAGGCCATGCACGGGTGCGACGACGCCCCCACCAAACTGGCGATGTACGTCAACCACCACCCACACACCGAGGCGTACCCCTTCGGGCCCTCCGGCCAGCCGGTGGACATGCCCCCCCTGTTTGGCGAGGAACTCGTGTCGAGCCGGCCGATGTGGGTGCCGATGTCGAAGCACGCCCAACTGCGCAAGGCGTACGCGATGAACATGATGCACGACCTGCGTCCCGGGCCCAGCACCTGCTGAACGCAAGGCCGCTGCATGCGGTGTTGGGGGCGCTCAAGAACTGGCTGCTGGGCAGCGCCGAGTACGACATCAGCTACTTCCGGCGTGCGGTGCGCTCGGGCGAGCTGTTCTTCATCGTGGACGCGGAGGGCATCGCGACGCTACGCCGCCAACTGCTCGCAACCCTTGTCGGGGAACTCGAGGAGCCTCAGGGTGCCGGGCAGATGCACGTGGGGCGTGACGCCGCTGCGTCGTAGAAGCGCCCAGCACCCCAGCATCGCAAGCGGCGCGGTCGCCAAGGCCACCAGGGGGCGCTGAACCATCCACGGCGTGGCGCACATCCAGTGGGCGAACCA
>CAYJMZ010000117.1:0-8351 GCA_964370995.1 uncultured Fimbriimonadaceae bacterium
AAGCTACCGAGGCATGAGGTCGGGGCTATTTGGACTGGATTGGGGCAAAATGCCAAATGGGGTAACAGGGGAGCAATGCGCATTCGGCTTTCGCAATCGGGGGACCTTGAGGTGGTGTTTGCCTACGAGGCGCACCTCGTCGAGCTTGTGAAGACGCTGCCCGAGCGGTCGTTCGACCCTGAGCGAAAGCTGTGGATGGTGCCCCGGTCGGGTGCACGGCAGGCGGTCGAGGTGTTGCGGCCGTATGGGTTTGCGGTGGACGCCGAAGTCGAGGGGCTCGCCGAGGCGGTCGTCGAGGAGACCCGGGACGCGATCTCCGTGCTCGAGCTGAACCAGCTTGCGGCGCGGGCTATCGCGTCGGCGTTCTTGGGCTCGTTGTGGGTCGTGGGCGAGGTTGCGGAGTGGCAGCGGGCGGTGCGCGCGCATGTGGCGGGGAACCCCCTGCGGTTTTCACTGGTCGACCGTGCGAAGGGCAAGGAGGCCGCGCGCGTGCAGGCGGTGATGTTCGACGACGCACGCCAGCGGATCGAGGCGAAGATCGCGAACGCGGGCGCACCATTTGCCTTGGGCGACGAGTGCGTGGTGCGCGTGCGCGTGCGTCCCAAGTTCTACGCGAAGGGTGGCACGTTTCAGGTGATCGTGGACGATATCGACGTGGAGTACACGCTGGGCGAGGCGTTGCGGCGGCGCGACGAGATCATCCGGCGGTTGGTGACGGAGGGGCTCGACCGTGTCAACAGCGCCCTGCCTCTCCCGATTGCACCGCTGCGCGTGGGGCTCGTCACGCGCTTTGGGTCGGATGCGTACCATGATGTGCATCAAACCTTGCACCAATCCGGATATGCCTTTCACCTCCTGGTGGCCGATGCGCGCGTCCAGGGTGTGGATGCCGAGCGCACGCTGCTCGCGGCGCTCGAGCGGTTGCGCGTCATGCGCGAGCCCCCGGACGTGGTGCTGATCTGTCGCGGAGGCGGTGCGCGGCTCGACTTGGCCGCGTTCGACAGCGAGCCCTTGGCCCGAGCGGTCGCGGCGTTTCCTTTCCCCGTGATCGTGGGTGTGGGCCACGAACAGGACCGCTCGGTGCTCGACCACCTCGCCCGCTCGGCCCGCACCCCTCTGGCCGCCGCCGAAATGGTGGTGGATGCCGTGCGCGCCTTCGAGGCGACGCTTCGCGACACGTCTCGCGAGATTGGGAAGAGCGCACTCGGCACCGTGGGAGGCGCCTCCCGCGCGGTGGACGCGTTTCGCGCGGATGTGCCTGCCCAGGCGCGCACGCTGATGCTCCACGCGCAAGCGAGTGGCAAACTGAGCGCTTCGGACCTTCAGCATCGCGTCGGGCAGTCGCTGGGCCGAGCGCGTGGCGGCTTGCAGACCAACGCAGCTCGGGTGGCGGGCGTAGCGCGGAGCCTAGCGCGCGAAGAGCACGGGGTTTTGGTCCGTTCGAGGGCCGAGTTGCGGCGGACTTCCGTGCAGGGAACGGTGCCGGCGTTCGCGTGGCTCGACACCGCCGCCGGGGCGATTTCGCTTGCGGATCCGAGGCGGGTATTGGCCCTTGGCTACGCGATCTTGCGCCGGGAGGGCGGCACCGTGGTACGGTCTGCATCGGAGATGAACGAGGGCGAAACGGTGCTCGCGGAGTTGGCGGACGGCAAGCGCGCGCTGACTGCAGGACCAGCGATCCCCGCACCGTCCGACGAAGGAGCATGAGCATGAGCGCCAAGCCGAAAGAACCCACCTACGCCGAGGCGTCCCAGCGGCTCGCCGAGATCCTTGTGCAACTGCGCGATGGGGCCGTGGGCATCGACGATCTGGCCGCGGTGGTCGAAGAGGCCGCGCAACTTCTGCAGCACTGCCGCTCGAAGCTGCGGGCCGTCGAGTTGAAGGTCGAGAAGATCGCGAAGGACCTCGAGGACGACGCTCCCGAGGGTGATGATCCCTTCGGGTAGGGGGTTGGGTCTCCGGACCGGACACAGGCTGGGAGCCTGTGCTACGGGGGGAGGGCCTCGCGAACTAGCACGAGCGCCGATTCGTGGCGCGCGTGATCGAGGGCATTTCGGCCGCGCTCGTCCACGGCGGCTGGGTCGGCCCCGTGTGCGAGAAGACACGAGATGATCGGGCCCCGTCCCCAGTCGCACGCCCAATGCAGGGGGGTGGTGCCCTTGTCGTCGCGGGCATCGACCTCGGCGCCCGCCTGCAGCAACACCCGCACCACATCGTCCCGCCCTTCCCGGCACGCGTAGTGCAGCGCCGTCGAGTTGCCGAACATGCGCGTGTCCACCGTCGCGCCCGCCGTGATCAGCAGTTGGACCACCGGCGCGTGACCCCGCCCCGACGCGATCACGAGAGGGGTGCGCGTGTAGGCATCCCGCGCATCGACATCGGCACCGGCGGCAACCGCGCGCTCCACAGCGACGCGATCCCCCGCTTCTGCTGCCGCGAACAGGCGTTCGAGGGGTGTTTGGTCCAGCATGACGGCCCCTTATACCTGCTGTGTGGGGAACGCGCGGGGAGGTTCCGAGGTTATACTGAGAAATGGTTCGCCGTTGGCTTCATATGCCGATCGCCCTGAGCCTCGTCCTCGCGTTGCTGGTTGGCAATGGGGTGGCGGTGCAGGGTGTTCAGTGCCTGATGCCCTCGTGCGGGTTGTGTGCGCCGAAGCCAAAAGCGGAGCACAGAGGGTGTTGTCCGAAACAGGACCCCGCTCCGAAGCCGTGCTCTTGCGTGGCTTCGGCGGACCCGCACCCGGATGGCGTGTTGGTCGCCAGGGTAGATCTTCCCTTGATGGCCTGGGTCGCGGTGTTGCCCGAGCCCATCGTGTGGCTTGGCGGCGAGTTCGAGACCGTTCCTCCCCCTGAGCCAAGAGCGCTTGGCCCGCCGAGCGAAGACTTCCACCGCGCCCCGTGCGGCCGTGCGCCGCCTGCCTCCTAGTTCGCGTCTCTCCTCGTTGAGAGTGCGCTTTCGTCGTCCTCCGCCTTGGCGCGGTACTCGACCGAACTACGGGGCTTTTCATGAAACAGTTTGTTGCGTTTTTGCGTGGGCATTGGCTCACGTTGGGGCTGCTCGCGGGCAGTGTCGTGCTAGTCGTCTGGATCGTGCAGACCAAGCGTCCGCCGGGCGCGATGACGCTCGTCGAGGTGCAGAGCATGGACATGACCGCCATGAAGCCGCCGCCCGGGGTGTTTCTCGTGGCGGCCGAGGAGGTGCTTCAGCGCGCGGTCGGGGAGGAGGCGACGTTTCCCGCCGAAGTGCTCGCCTACAGCGACGAGGACGTCGTGGCGCGCGTGATGGGCCAGGTCAACCGCGTGCTGGTGTACCCGGGCGACCGAGTGAAGGCCGGGCAGCTCTTGGCCACCCTCAACGCCGACGAATACGCGGCGATGGCCGGCGAATCGCGGCTGATGGCGGCCGCGAAGGCAAACATGGCGCTCGCCGCCCAACGTGAGATCGAGGAACGCAGATCCATGGTGGCGAAGGCGAAGGCGGACCGAAACGCCGCCTTGGCATCGGTCGCGCGCTCGGAAGCGGAAGCGGATGCAATGGCCGCCGAGCAACGAAAATCGCTGCGGGAGCGCGACATGGCGAGGGCGGACGTCGAGCAAATGCAGGCCGATCTGCGCTATGCCGAGCAGGAGTATGCGCGGTCGCAGAAGCTTCACAAGCAGGGCGCCATCTCGCTGGACGAGCTTCAAATGGCCCAGCGCGAGCGCGACGCCTCGTCCGCGAAGGTGCGCGGCGCTGAATCCAAGGCCCTCGCCGAGGAGGAAGGCATTCGCGTTGCCGAGAAGCGGGTCATCACCTCCAAGAGGATGGTCGAGGAGGCGAAGTCGATGGCGGCGGCAGCGGGTTCGGAGCAGGCGCAAGCCGAGGCGGCTGTTCGAAGGGCGGCGGCCGCAGCTCGAGGCGCGAGCGCGGAGGCCCAATCTGCCAGATCCGGAGCCTCTGGGACCGCCACGATGGCAGACTATCGGAACCTGCGCGCGCTTTCCGACGGCGAGGTTTCGGAGCGCATGGTTAGCCCCGGCACCGCGGTGATGCCCGGCATGGCCGTGTTGCGCCTGAAGGTCGTCGACAGGGTCCGCGTGCAGGCGGAGCTGCCGCAATCAATGTCCGCCCGGGTGAGGATCGGCACTCCGGTGCGCTTGCACGGCGAAGGCATCCGCAAGGAGGCGACCGTGACAAGCGTGTTTCCAACGGTGACGCCGGATTCGCGCACGTTTCGGATCGAGGCCATCGTCGAGAACCCCGATCGAACACTCAAACCCGGCATGTTCGTGTCGGTGAGCCTCGGCCTTTCGAGCGGTGCCGCGGGCCTTGCCGTGCGCTCGTCGGCGATCCAGAAGAGCGCCGAAGGCGGCACCTACGTGTGGGTGCTGAAAGACAAGAAGAGCGACGGCAAGGCCACCGACTGGACCTGCACGATGCACCCCGAGGTTTCGATGCCGGGCCCCGGTCTGTGCCCCAAATGCAAGATGGAATTGGTTCCACGCGACGGTTCCGGCAAGTTCGTCGTGGAGGAGCGAAAAGTTACGGTTGGCTCTACCGACGGCATGCACACCGCCGTTCTCTCGGGTTTGGTTCCGACCGATCACGTGGTTTGGGAGGGCCTCGAAGACCTTTACCCGGGAGCGCCCGTGCAGCCAGCGGATTGGGGCGCCAATGGCCCGAAGAACGCTCCGGCAGCTTCAGGTTCAACCCCCGCTCCGCCCACAACTGACGACATGGCGGGCATGGACATGGGTGACAAGCGATGAGTGGCCCTCCGGACGACGGTTCGGAAAGGCAGATCAAGACCCGCGAGGTTGGGGAGGTGTCCCACGAGGGCATCGGCTACTCGTTCGTGAGTTGGTCGGTGGACCACCCTCATGCGGTCATCGCCTTCTTTTTGGCGACGCTGTTTCTCGGGATCATCGCGATCAGCGTCACGATGCCGCGCAGGTTCATGCCGTACGTCGCGAGCCCGATGCTCGGAATCGTAACCGAGATGCCGGGCTATTCGGCCGAGGAGATGGAATCCTACTTCTCCGGGCCGATCGAGCAGCGGATGGTGACGGTGCCGAAGGTTCGCTATATCCGCTCGATCAGCCAGGACGGCTTCTCCATGGTGGTGCTGGAGTTCCCGTACGGCTCCGATATGCAGAGCGCTCAGACCGAGGTCCAGAGCCTGCTGAACGTCGTGCAGGCCGATCTGCCGGCCACCGGCGCGAACCTCAAACCGAGCTGGATTCTCAAGGTCGATCCGCTCAACCTGCCCGTTCTGGCGCTCAGTCTTACGGGCGACGCCACGAAGGGCTGGACGCTTCCAAGGTTGCGGCAACTGGCGGACAACGAGATTCTGAACCGCCTCAAGACTTCGCACAAGTCGATCTACACGGTGTCCACCTTTGGGGGCTACCGCCGCCAGCTTCAGGTGAAGGTGGATCGGGACAAGCTGAAGAGCTATGGCCTTTCGATCCTCGACGTGCGCATGGCGGTGGACAAGTACAACGTTGCCAAATCGGCGGGGCAAGTTACGAACGAAGCGAGCGAGCCCGTGTTCCGCGTGGATTCCCTGGCACAAGACGCCGACGTGGTCGCCGCGTACCCGCTCAAAGCAATGGGCAACCAGGTCGTGCGCGTGCGCGACGTGGCCCAGGTTGCGGACACCTACTACGAGCGCAGGTCCGCGTACCGGCACCTGTACCACACGCCTCATGCGACGGGCGCTTCCAACGAGGACAGCGGCCTGTCGCAACTCGAATTCCGACCAGGCAAGGGGGTGGCCTCCGACAACGCCATCCTCGTCAACGTCCTCCAGAACCCGGACGCGAGTTCCCCAACAACGATCGCCGCGGTGATGAAGACCGTCCGGGAGCTCGAGAAGGAGCATCCGGGCATCCACTTCCAGGTGGCCTACAACAACGCCAGCTTCGTGGACGTGCTGTTCAAGAACATGCAGCACGAGCTCCTTGCCGCGATCATCCTCACGGGGCTTGCCGTGCTGTTCTTCCTGGGCGAGTTTCGGGGAACTGCGATTGCCCTCACCGCGATTCCGACCTCGCTGGCGCTTGCGCTCTTGGCCATGGTGCCGCTGGGCATGAGTCTCAACTCGAGCACGCTCATCGGGCTCCTGGTGGCGATCGGGCGCCTTGTGGACGACGCGATCATCGACATCCACGCGGTGGAGCGCCACCTGAGGATGGGCAAGGATCGCCGCCAGGCCACCATCGACGGCATCAGCGAAGTTCGCCGCTCGGTTCTGGCCGCAACGATCGTGCTGATCATCGCGCTCATTCCGCTCATGGTCAGCGGCGGCATCACCCAGCTCATGTTCGAGGGGCTTTGCTGGCCCATCATCTTCGGCTTGGTGGCGAGCTACTTCGTTTCGATGACGCTGACTTCGGTGCTCTGCTCCCGGTTCATGACCCTGCCGGACAATCGACGGAAGACCTGGTTCAGCCGTCTGTTTCTGGCGCCGTTCGAGCGTCGATTGCAGGGGTTGGAGCACGGCTACGAGCGCCTCATCCGCTGGCTGCTCAAACACCGGTTTGCGAACTTCGCCCGAATCGGCATCACGGTCATTCTGGGGTTCACGCTGTACTACTTCATCGGCGCGGAGATGATGCCGCTCGCCGACGTGGGCCAGGCGAGCCTGCAGCTTGAAATGCAGCCCGGAACCAGCTTCGCGGCCACCGAAAAGGCCGTGGACAAGCTCGAATCGATCCTCACCGAAGAGGCGGTCGGCAAGGGTTGGATCACCCATGCGAGCATCGAAATGGGCGTGGAAGGCGGCCCCGGGATGACCACCGGCGGCGCCTATTTCACGGGCTACCAGATGAACTCGGTGGTGGGCGCCAGCGCCATGCTGACACTCACCGACAAGGACTCCGGCAGGCCCGACGTGTGGACGATCATCGACAAGATCCACGACAGGGCCATGAAGGAGATCCCCGGCATAAGGCGCATCTCGATCAAGGAGATGGGGGCGGATGTGATGGCAACCTCGCTCGCGCCGGTGTCGCTGATCGCGTACGGCAAGGATCTCCAGACGCTCGACCGGCTCGGCAAGCAGGTGCTCGACATCGCGAAAACCGAGGCCAAGAACCCCGCGACCGGTAAGCCGGACATCGCCCAACCCTTCCTGAGTTGGGAGATGAGCAAGCCGACGTACACGGTGGTGGTGGACAAGGACAAGGCGGCACGCCACGGATTGAACGCTGCGGACATCGCCGATCAGGCCTACTACGCCTTGCGCGGCGGGTTCGCGATGGAGTTCTTCCGCCCGGTCAACTTGCGCCCAACGACGGTGCTGATCCGTTACGACGAGCCGTTCCGAAGGGACCTGTCGAACCTGGAAGGCATGTTCGTCACCGGCATGGGCGGCGAGCAGGTGCCCTTGCTCGAACTCGTCCGGCTGGAAAGGCGCATGGCACCGAGCGCCATCGAGCACGACCAGCTTCGGCGCGTGGTCAGCTTCGGCGGCTTCTACCGCAAGGGCAGCCGTCCCAGCATGGACGTGACGATGGATGTCCAGATGCGGGCCCTCTCGAAGCTCAACTGGCCACCGGGCTACGGCCTGGAGGCCCGCGGCGACATGACCCAGATGATGGACAGCTTCCGGCTGATGCTGGTCGGGCTCGCCGTGGCGCTGGTGCTGATGTACTTCGTGCTGGTCGCGCAGTTCGGCGGGTTCCTGCAGCCGCTGCAGATGCTGTTCAGCCTTCCGCTGGAGCTGAGTGGCGTGTTCTTCATGCTGTGGCTGATGCACCAGGCGTTCAGCACGGTGTCGATCCTGGGGATCATCGTGCTCTCGGGCATGGACATCGTGACGGCGATCCTGATGATCGACCTGATCCTGCACTACCGCAAGTCCGGCATGCCGCGCAACGAGGCGGTCGCGACGGCAAGCCCGCAGAGGCTGAGACCGATTCTGATGACCTCGATCATCACCATCTTCGTGATGTCGCAGGTGGCGTTCATCCCGAAGTCGGGCCTCGACGCCTATCAGCCGTTGGGCACGACGATCATCGGAGGATTGGTCGTCGGCACCGTGCTGTCGTTGCTCGACATCCCCATCATGCACACGATGGTGGACGATCTGATGCGTTGGCTCCAGGTGAAGGTCCTGAAGGTCGATCCGGCGACCCTACCCCCGGTGGAGTTGGAACCATGATGAAACGAGCACTTCTTTCTCTCGAAATTGGGGCCCTGAAGGTGGCGGTGATCGCTGCGGCGCTCTTGCCGACATCAGCCATCGCCCAGCTCAAGCTCTCCGAAGCCGAGCGGGTCGGGGCGGCGCGCAACCCCTCGCTGGCGGCTGCGCGCGCCGAAGTCGGAGCCGTGAGCGCGCGCGGGGACATGCTCCAGGTGCCCTA
>CAYJMZ010000118.1:0-8333 GCA_964370995.1 uncultured Fimbriimonadaceae bacterium
GGACTCGCGGCAAGCCGCTCGAATGCAAGGCGACGAGCAAGCTCGCGCACTCCAAATGGGGCTGGCATCCGTGATCTCGTCGCGACCCTCTACCCGTAGAATAAGTGTTGACGCAGCACTAGGCCTAGAGTTTGTCGAGGGCGCGGTGGTCGGGAAACGCCTCCCGCAACACCGCCACCGCGCGACGTTCGACCGAACGCCAGGGCACTGGACCCACAAAGGGATCGAGATGGGCCAACTGCTGCGCGACCTCGGCACGCATGCGGGTGGCCTCGTGGTGCGCGTAGGCCAGGAGCAGTCGCAGCGCGGACAGTTCACCGTGGCGGAGGAGTTCGTCGATGAGTCGGGCGGCGTCCTCCCACAGGCGCGCTTCGACCAGGAGGCTCGCGGCTTCGATCGCATGGTCGGGGTGGGCCGCAAGGGGTGCCAGGAGCGGGTTGGGAGCGCCTTCGAGGGTGGCCGGCTGCGCGAGGAACGCCTCCGCGCGCAACACAGGTTCCAGGGGCGCGAGGTAGTGGGCGTTGGGCAGGTCCGGCGCCGCTTCGTCAGAGCGCCCCGAGAGCCTCGCGGCCGCGGCGCGAAACCACCACAGCAGGGGGTCTTCGGCGTTGGTCGAGAGAGCCGCGTCGAGGTGGACTTCGGTGGCGTCGAAATCGGCCTTCGACAGCGCGTGCATCGCCATCTGCAGGTGCGAGAGGGCCTCCCACTCGGGCGCATCCGCCGCGCGGGCAAGGGGCTCCGCAGGGTCCTTTCCAGAGGCGCGCAGGGCTGCGCCTTCCAGGTACGCCACCGTGAGGGAGTCGTCGAAGGAGCGCTCGAATGGGCTCTCTGGAGGCACGTCGCCCAGGGCCAGAAGACCCTCGCCTTGCGTCCAATGGAGCCGCGTCACTCCCTCTGAATCGCGCACCGAAAGCGCCGTTGGCTCGCAGGGGAGTTCGAAGACCTCCAACGCGCCGGGCCGCAACGCGAGGGGCGCCTCCAGCGTCTGTCCCGCCGCGTCGCGCACAAACATTCGGCCCTCGAGCGCGGTGGCCGAGACCACGTACACCGCCCTGCCGACCAGCCCCAACACGCAGCCTTCACCCGCCGCGATCGGCGCACGCACCCCCACGAGCGGGAGCACGCGGCACCCCCACTGCTCCGCGCGCCTCGGAAGCAGCGTCCGGGAGGCATGCGACCGCCCGACTTCAAGCCGTCCGTCATGCCAGCGGCCCGCGCGCACCCGGTGCGGGTCGGCGAACACGGCAAACCCGGTCCCCTCGTCGTCAACCGCCAGCCACGCCCCTCCCTGCGGTGCGTGAAAGGCCCTGCCGCGTCCAAGGGTCAGCGACAGCGCCGACCAGCACGGCTCCAGCGTGTCGAGGCTACGGTTGCGAATGGTGATCTCTACGCCGAGATCGGCTCGATCGGGCGCCAACGACCACACGATTTGCACTCCCATCGGCGAACCCGGGAGGAGCCCAGCCACCACGACGCGCCCAGGCTCGTGTTCATCCTCGGGCACGTCCGCAGCCGCATCTGCCGAGGTGAGGGAGGGCGCCTGCGAAGGACCCCGGGCCGGGGCGAGCAGTGAACACCCGCGCTCCGGAACAGGCAACGCCCCCGGCCCACCGAAAACGTCCACCGCATTCGGACGGTGTTCCAGTTGGAGCACCCCCCCGCCAAGGTCGGGCACGACGCGGGCCCGCACATAGGCGTTCTCAAGCACCCACGTGGTGAACACGCGCTCTTCACATCCGTACGGCTCCTCGCGGACGACAAGCATGGGGATCGGGAGCGTACCCGCCCGAGAAAACGCGCGCATAATAGGGCATGGCGAGGCGTGCGTCCCTGGTGATGTTGACGAAGTGGGTCGTGGTGCCCGTGGCGCTGGCCGCCGTGGGGTTCTTCGTGCTGGGTCCGGTCCTCGAAGGGAAGGCCGCAGCTGCGAGTGCCCCTCCGAGTACCGCTCCGGACGAGGAGAAGCCCAGGTTCACCTCCGAGCCAGATGTGGACGTGTCCGTCGCCCCCGCCACGCGACGGCGAAGTACGACCACCCGTGCGAGGACGCCGGCACGCACGCGACGCCGCCTGACGCCCGCGCCCGAGGTGCCACCCGAGGTGCCCACGCCGGACGCGGAGCCCACGATCGACCACGGAATCCCTCCCCCAACGTCCACCGTGGATGGCGGCGGGTAGCAGTCCTGTCACGTGGCTGCGATTGACAGTTGTCGTTCCAAACCGACAAGCGGGACGCTCGCGGCTACGAAGGGCACTCCGCACTAATCCCCACCGGTAGTATTGCGAGGGGGTTTCCATGCTCAAACTTTGTCTTGTCCTGCTCGCCTGCGCCGCCATGGGTGCGGCGTGGTCTCAAGACGCCTCGAGATCGTTCGCCATCACGCGTGCGCGCATCGAAATGGGCGACGGCAGCGTCATCGACCGCGGCAACATCGTGGTGCGCGACGGCAAGATTGCCGCGATCGGCGCTGACGTGGCGGTACCTGCGGGCGTCAAGACGATCGACGGCAAGGGGCTCACGGTCTATCCGGGGTTCGTGGACGGGTACACATCCCGCGGGCTCAAGGTCCCCGTCGCGGCCGCCCAAGAGCCGCGGGACGACAAGACGGAGGCTCCCCCCACGATGTGGGAGAAGAACCGCAAGGGCATCCGTTCCGACGTGCGGGCGGCGGCGTTCCTCGACCTCGCCACGAGCGTCGAGGAATTCCACAAGCAAGGGTTCACGGCGGGCCTGCTGGCGCCCGGAAGCGGCACGTTGCGCGGCATCTGCGCCGTCGCAGCCTACGAGGCGGACGCCAAGGAAGCGACTCTTCCCAACGCGTCCTTTGCGCTAGAGATGTCGTTCCGAGGCGGGTCCGGCGCCGGCTACCCCGGCAACATCATGGGCGTCATCGCGCTGATGCGGCAAACGCTGTTCGATGCGCAGCGCTACTCGGCCAACGCCCCCGCGGAGAAGGATGAGGCCCTCGCTGGTGCGGTCCCCGCCGTAGAGGGAAAGATGCCGGTCGTGTTCGCCGCCGACACCGAAGTCGAGATCCTGCGGGCCGTACGCATCGCCGACGAGTTCGGCATGCGGCTGATCATCTCGGGAGGCCGCGAGGCGTGGAAGCAGGCCGCCCTGCTGCACCAACGCGGAATCCCCGTTCTGCTGACCATCAACGTCGGGAGCGAACCTCCCAAAGATGAGGGCAAGAGCGTCGAGCCCGGCGACTCGGTGCCGCAGGCCGTGCGGGCCGACAGGATTCGTGATTGGGCCGAGCGTGCCGCGAACGCAGCCGTGCTGAGCAAGGGTGGCGTGTCCTTCGCGTTCTCCACCGAAGGTGACAGCCTGGGCGATTTCTTCGAGAACGTGCGCGCGACCATCGAGCACGGTCTGCCCCGGAACGCTGCGTTGAGGGCGCTGTCAGAAGCGTCGCGTGTGCTCGGGCTCGGTGATGGGGTGCTCGAAACAGGACAGCCCGCGAATCTCACGATCATGGACGGCGATTTCGCCACCAAGGGCGCCAAGGTCGTGCGCGTGGTGGTGAACGGAACGATGGTCGAGGTGAAGTCATGAAGCGGTTGGCACTCGTCGCCGCAACCGCGGCCCTGCTCCTGCCCGGTGCCCGCGCGCAGGGCTTCCCATACGAGTTGGAATCGCACCGCAAGCCCTCGATCGACACCAAGGGCGCCGTGCTGATCCGCGGCGGTCGGATCCTCACCTCGACGGGCAAGAACCTCGACCATGGCGACATCCTCGTACGCGGAGGCAAAATCGTCGCGATCGGCACGAATCTGACCGCGCCGACCGGCGTGACCGTGATCGACGCGCGCGGCAAGGTCGTCACCCCTGGCCTCGTGGACGCGCACCAGCACCGCGGCTCGGACGGCACCAACGAGGGCTCCGAAAGCATCACCGCGGAAGTGCGCATCGGGGACGTGATCAACCCGTTTGCGAAGAACCTGTGGCAGGCGCTCGCGAGCGGCGAGACCACCGGCATGGTTCTGCACGGCAGCGCGAACGCCATCGGCGGCCAAAGCGTGGTGATGAAGTTCAAGTACGGTCGCCCGGCAACGGAACTGCCGATCGCCGACGCGCCGCGCATGATCAAATTCGCGCTGGGCGAGAACGTCACCCGCATGTCCTCGGCCACCTCGACCCGCTACCCGCGCACCCGCATGGGTGTGGAGACCGTGTACCGGCGCGGGTTCGAAGAGGCGCGCAAGTACATCGCGGACTGGGACGCCTACGGCCGCACCCTCAACGGCCCCAAACCGCGCAAGGACCTTCGCCTCGAGACCCTCGCCGACATCCTTCGCAAGCGCATCTGGGTGCAGTGCCACTCGTACCGCGCCGACGAGATGCTGATGATGGTGCGCCTGAGCCAGGAGTACGGGTTCAAACTCACCCTCCAACACGCGCTCGAGGCGTACAAGATCGCCCCCGAACTCGCCAAGGCGGGCGTCGGGGCATCCGTGTTCGCCGACAACTGGGCATACAAGCTCGAGGCCTACGACAACATCCCCTACAACGCGTCGATCTGCACGAGGGCGGGCGTGTTGATGTCGATCAACACCGACTCTCTCGGCGGCACGATCGCGCTGAGCGTGGACGCCGCGAAGTCGATGCGCTTCGGAGGCATGAGCGAGGAGCAGTGCCTCGCCATGATCACGATCAACCCCGCAAGGCAGATCGGCATCGACAAGCGTACGGGCTCCATCGAGGTCGGAAAGGACGCCGATCTGGCCTTGTGGGACGGCCACCCGCTCAGCGTGTACTCGCGCTGCGCCATGACCCTCATCGAGGGCGAGGTGTACTTTGAGAGGCGCGACGCGTTCGGCGTGGACAAGACCTCCACAACCAAGAACGTGCTCGACAAGCCCACGGTCCACACCCTCCAGGTGCCCGCCGGCGCCACCGGCTACGCGATCGTCGGCGCGACGCTCCACCCCGTGTCCGGCCCGGTTATCGCAAACGGCACGATCGTGTTCGTGGGTGGGCGCATCACCGCCGTCGGCGCGGGCGTAAAGGTGCCCGCGGGTGTGGCGATCCTGCCCGGCAAGGGGCTGCACGTGTACCCCGGGTTCATCGACGGCGCAGACCAGTTGGGGCTCTCGGAGATCGGCGGCATCGCGCAGATGGGCAGCCCCTCCGAGTCGGGCGATTTCCAGCCGGACCTCAAGGCGCTCACCGGCGTCCAGGTGCAGAGCGCGCACTTCGAGACCGCGCGCTTCAACGGCGTAACGGGCGCGGTGACGCACCCCAGCGGTGGAGTGGTGTCCGGCAGGGGCGCGGTGATCGACCTTTTCGGGTGGACCGCCGAGGCCATGGGTCTGCATCCGGGGCCCCTGTGGGTCAACTTCCCGTCCGCCCCCGGGCCCGGCGGATTCCCTGGCAAACTGGATTGTGAGAGCGACGCATTCAACGACCTGATTTCGGGCGGCTGGTCCGACGGGCACCGGGTCCACCTGAGCGACCTCGACACGGGTGCGCTGCTGCAGCGCGGACGCGGGGGGCCGGGTGGAGCGCCCACCGAGGCCCAGCTCAAACCGCTGAACACGTACTTCGAGAAGTGCGCGGCCTACGCCAAGGAGCGCGCCGAGGGCAAAGCCCCGATCGACGTGCGCCTCGAGGCGATGCTGCCGTACATCCGCGGAGAGCGCCCCGTGATGCTACCGGTCGGCAGCGCGGGCGCCATCCGCGCGGCGGTGGCGTTCGGCAAGCAGCACAAGCTGAAGGTCATCCTTGTCGGCGCACAGGATGCGTGGAAGGAGACCAAGCTGCTGGCCTCCTCCAACACGCCGGTGCTCATCACGCCCGCCGGCAAGTCGTCCGGCTTCGCCAACGCGCCCAGCGCGGAGTGGGAGCCCTACGACACGCCCTACGTGCTGCCCACGCTGCTGAGGCGCGGCGGGGTCACCTTTGGGTTCGCGTCGGACGGTAACGCCGAGGTCATGAACCTGCCGTTCCGCGTGGCCCAGTCCTGCGCGTACGGGCTTTCGCGCGACGATGCGCTTCGGTGCCTCACCTTAACCACCGCGAAGATCCTCGGCGTGGACTCGGAGATCGGCAGCCTCGAAGTCGGAAAGCGCGCGAACCTGTTCATCAGCAACGGGGACCCGTTCGAGCTGACCAGCACGGTGCTCCAAGTGTTCGTCAAAGGCCGGGCCGTGCCCATGGAAAGCCGCTTCACACGACTACGGGACCAGTATCTGCGACGGCTGTGATCACCCATCACCCAACCCGACGTGCCCGACGGCGTCGAGGAGGTCGTCGTACACGCTCATGCCCTCGGGGAAGTTGGCGATGATCGCGTCGCCGTAGTTCTTCGTGCGCAGCCGCGGGTCGAGCACGGCGATCACCCCGCGGTCGCCATCGCGCCGGATCAGGCGGCCCGCACCTTGGCGCATCATCATCTTGGCCAGCGGCAGGCTGTGGCCGCCGAACGGGCTGATCCCCTGGGTCTGCAGCCACGCGATGCGCGCGACCTGGGGCGGGTCCACCGGCACCTCGAAGGGCACCCTTACGAGTACCACGCACGAGAGGGTCTCGCCGGGGGCGTCGAACCCGGTCCAGAACGAGCGCAGCGCGAACAGACTCGCACGCACCTCGGCCTTGAAGCGCTCCCCAGCGTGCGCTGCGCCCGACCAGCGCTGCATGTAGATCGGCAGGTCGTCGGGCATGTCCATTCGCTCGCGCACGGCCTCCATTTCGCGCCGGCTGTGGAACAGAGCGAGGGTCCGACCTCCCATCGCGCGCAGGATGTGCCCGAGTTCGCGGGCGACGGCGTCGAAGTACTCCGGCTCCGACCCGTTCTTGCGCGCCTCGCTCGGATCGGGGATCGTGCCGAGCTTTGGCAGGTACAGGGCGGCCTGGGTGGAGAAGTCGAACGGGGTCGGGAGGATCTCCGACAGGTCGGGTTGGAAGCCCGTCAGGCGCTCGAAGAACCCGAAGCCGCCATCGAGGGCCAGCGTTGCAGACAGGCACAGCGTGGGCACACGCGACCACAACAGCTCCTTGAGCGGGCCTGACAGATCGACCACGTCGTGGCGCAGGATGGGACCCGATGGGGGAAGGCCAAGGTAGGTCACCGACACGGCCTCTGGCTCGAGAAGGCGGCTGCACCCCTCGCCGAACCCCTCGAGGTACATCGTGTAGTTGCGCACGGAATCGGAGGCCTCTTCGGCGCGGCCGGGCTCGACTTCGGACTCGTCCTTCCAGCGGCGCACGAACCCCTTGGTCTTGCGCACGAACTCGGAGGTCTGCGCTGCGGCATCGTCTGCGATGTCCCTCGCGACGGGCACCCCCGCGGGGTTTGCGTGGCGTTTCACATGCTCGTGGCTCTCGATCTCGGGTGGCGCGGCGGCGAGGATGCCGGGCTGCCCGGCGGTGGCGCCGTAGGTCGCGAGGTCGCGCTGTGTAAGCTTGAGGGCATCCACAAACCCGGCGCACGCCTCGACCCACGCCTGCCCGTCCCCGGCCTGGGCCGCGACCTCCAGCAGGCCGTGTTCAAGTTTCGATGCAATGCCCGCCACGAGCGACAGACGGCTCTCGCTGAGTTCGAACTCGAGGGCGTTTGCGGCGGCTTGCGGGAAGTCGTGGGCCTCGTCGAGGATCAGGTGGTCGTACTCACCAAGCAGGGACTGTTCGCCGTTGGACGCCTGGACCAGCAGCGCGTCCTGCAGCACCACGCTGTGGTTGGTGATCAGGATCGACGCCCGCTCGACGGACCGCCGCGCGCGGTAGTAGTAGCAGTCCTGGTAGTGCGGGCACATGCGCGCGGGGCACACCGGCGGCACGCTCACGAGGGGCCACAATTTGCCCGCCTCGCGCGACGAAAGCCCCTTGACGGCCCTCAGTTCGGACTCGATACCCAGCCTCGCGCGGACCCGAAACGCGCTGAGGGCATCGCTTGGCTGCTCGGCCATCGCGGCGAGGCACGCGTACCGCTGGCGGCCGATCAGGAACTCGCACCGGGGCGGGTCGCTTTCGATGAGGCTGAGGGCAAGGGGCAGGTCCTCGCGCCAATACTGCTCCGCGAGCACGTTGGTGTAAGTGGCGATGACGGTGCGCTTGCCGTTGGCGATGCTCTGCGCGATGGCAGGGATCAGCGCTGCCAGCGACTTGCCGAGCCCCGTGGGTGCCTCGAACGCCCCGTGCGACGGCCCGTCCATGGCGTCCGAGAGCAGGAGGGCCAGTTGAAGCTGGTCGGGCCGGTCCACAAACCCCGGGCGCTCGGCCAACCGCGCGAACGCGCTTTCCATCATCGTGTGGGGATCAGGCAAGGGCCCATTATGGGCGCCTGGAGCAGGGATCGGGGATCGGGCTTGAGACGAGGCGGCCGGGTTAAAGG
>CAYJMZ010000119.1:0-8283 GCA_964370995.1 uncultured Fimbriimonadaceae bacterium
GGCGAACACGCCGCGCAACAACACGCTGAGCAGCCCGTCGGCCTCGCGTCGAACAAGGGAAAGGCCGCACTTCGAGCTTCCAGGGTCGATGGCTAGCACAGTCTTGACGTCCATGTATCTGAAATGATGACCCAACACGGGCTATCGAAGCCGGAACTCGAGTTTCAACGGGTCGGCCGCTCGCGTGTCTTGCAGCGCCACCGCGAGCACGCGCACGACACGGCTCGCACCCTTGATCTCGCGCATCAGGTTCAGTACGTCCTCCTGCGACACCTCGCCAAGCGACGCGACGTCGCCCTGCACGGGGATCATCTTGTCGTCGATCGCCTGCTTACGAACGCCGGTCTGAACGAACTCGTTGATCTGCTGCAGGATGCGATCTTCCGTCTCCGTCCCATTGATGCGCGTCTCGAGGATGACCTGGCCCGCGCGGTACACGACCGGGTTGCGGTACGCCTTGATCTCCAGCGCCACGAACTCGCCCTGGAACGCGTTGAGCATCGACGTGGCCACGAGCACGAGGTTGTCTTTCTGCCCGGTGATCGCCGCGACGATCGCCTGCTCCTGCTCTTCGACGGTGATGACGCGCTCGGCGGTGTCTCGGTACCAGATCCCCGCCGACGGGTCGCCGCGCGCACCTGCGCTGTCGGCAAGGATGCGAGCAGACCGCAGGAGGCTCGTGAGCGAAGTGCGCGAGGCGTCGCGGTCAAGACCCGACGGCAGCGACAGGCGCACCAGTTCCTGACCCATGCGGAAGATCAGGGGCATCGTCCGGCTCACGTTGAGGTTTTGCAGCAGAAGGTTTGAGGCGGTGGACAGTTGCGAGCGCAGGGAATCGAGTTCGAGCTTTCCGCGTTCGAGCTGGCGCTGCGTCTCCGTGAGGTCGGACGACAGCCGCCCTTGCTCCGCCGCCAGCGTTTCCTTGTCCGCGGTCAGCGACGCAATTTCGATTTTGAGCCTGTCGGCGTCCTTCGACAGCCGTTCGTTCTCATCGTCCAGGCGCTTGTTCTCCTTGTAGGCATCATCGATCTCCTTCGTCAACTTGTCGAAGCTGTTGCGCAGGCGGACGTACTCCTGTCGCGTCGTCGCCACCTTGCCTTGCTCCGTGCTCAGGTCCGTGGTGGTCTTGGTCAATGCCGCGGTCCTTTCCCTAAGCGAAGCCGTGAGTTGCTCTGCGCGGCGCGTCAGAGCGCTCAGCTTCTGCTCGGCGACGCGGGCCAGCTGCGCCGAGCGCGCCGCCTCCGCTCGGTACCGCACCAAGTCGGCCTGCGCGGCCTTGAGGCGGGTATCCAGATAGCCCACCTGGGCGGTTTTGGCGACGATCTGGCCGTCGAGGGTCTTGCGGCTGTCCTCAAGGTCCGAAACCTGGACGCGCAGCCCCTTCACCTGCTCGACCGCCTGCCGACCCTCCACCAGCCACAGGCGCACGTCCTGACTCGCCGCAACCACGATCAGCACCGTCACCAGAGGGGTCAGCACGCCCGCCGTGATGGTCAGAAACGCCGCCGTGTGGCGTGGTCGCATCCCGAAGATCGACAGGCGCTTCTTGCCCAGGTACCGACCAAGACGGTCCGCCCAGAAGGCGATGACGCCTCCCAGCACGATGACCAGTCCAACGAACCCAAAGCTGGTGAGATCCAAATTGCTTCCTATTGATTCTTCCTACGTATCGTCACGCCTGCAAACACCAACCCGATGACGAGGGGCGTGAAGCTGGCGGCATACGCTGGGATCGCCCCTCCTTGGGCGTAGACGGCCATGAAGTTCGTCAACAACATGTACCCGAAAATGATCATGATCGACAGCCAAAAGCCCGACGCGGCCCCGGTTCGGTGGTTGCGGATGCCCAGAGGCGCGCCGACAAGCCCAAAGATCAGCGCGGCCAGCGGCAGGGTGATCTTGTTCCAGTAGCCGTACTCCAGGTTGGAAATCTGCGCGGGGCTCACGCGGGTGTTCTCCCGCGCCCGCACGATCTGCTGGCGCATTTGGCGCATGTTGAGCGAGTCGAGGTCCTTGAGCATGCCCGCCACCAAATCCTCGAACGTGAGGGACAGCTTCGCGACCCGCTCCGGCCACCCGTTCCCCTCTAGCTTCACGAAGGTGCGTCCGTCGGCGGACAGCAGGCGTCCCCCGTCCCGCATTTGCCAGTCATCGGGCCCCCGATACTCCAACTCGTTTGCAAAGAACACGAAGGTGGGCTCCCCCTTGGCGTCGTAGGTGGTGATCTGGGCGCCCCGCAGCGTGCGCGAGCCCATGTTGAAGTCGCGCGCGACCACCATGGCCTTCAGCACCCCGCCCTCGTACACGGGTTGGCCGATGGGCTGCAGCGAGATTCCCTTGAGCTGCTTGGCAACGTCCGTCTGCAACGCCGTGGCGCGCATCGCGGCGCTCGGCACCAAGGTCTCGTTGAACCAGAACGTCAGCGCGGACACGGCCAGCCCGAACAAAAACACCGGCGCCATGATGCGCCCCAGGCCCACGCCCGCGGCCCGCAGCGCGACGATCTCGCTGTCGCTGCTGAGCCTGCCAAACGCCAGCAGCGCGGCCAGCAGCGTGGCCATGGAGAACGTCTTGGCGACCACGCCGGGCAGCAGCAGCAGGGTCAGCTCGATCACCGTGCCGAACGCGATCCCCTGCGCGATGTAGTCGGTGATCTTGAACAGGTAGGTTCCCGCCATGATCAGCACGGTGAAGATGGCTGCCCCGAACGCCCACGGGCCCACCAGCTCCCCAAGGATAAGGCGGTCGATCCTCCGCATCAAGCGTCCTCGCCAGGCTCGTCGGACGAGAACTGCTGGCCCAGGTAGTGTTTGCGCACCTGGGGGTCGTCCGAAATCTGCTTGCCCTTGCCGCGGGCGATGATCACCCCATCCACCAGGATGTAGTTGCGATCGGTGATACGCAGCGTCGCCGCGACGTTGTGGTCCGTGATCAAGATGCCGATGTTGTGCGACTTGAGCCGAAAGATGATCTCCTGGATCTCCTCGATCGTCACCGGGTCGATGCCCGTGAACGGCTCGTCGAGCAGGATGAACTTGGGCTCGGTGGCGAGCGCGCGGGCGATCTCCACTCGACGCCTCTCGCCGCCGGACAGCACGCTGCCCTGGCTCTTGAGGATCTTGGTGATGTGCAGTTGTTCCGCGAGCTCCTCGATCTTGGCTTTGATCGTGGGCTTGTCGCGCCCGGCGAGTTCGAGCACCAGACGCATGTTGTCCTCGACGGTGAGCTTGCGGAACACGCTGGCCTCCTGGGGCAGGTACCCAACACCGGCCCGGGCACGGCGGTACATCGGCCAGTGGGTCACGTCCACGTCGTCGAACGTCACGCGCCCCGCGTTGGGACGTACGAGGCCGGTGACCATGTAGAACGTGGTGGTCTTCCCCGCCCCGTTGGGCCCAAGCAGGCCCACGATCTCGCCTTGGGAGATTTCGAGGCTCACGTGGTCCACCACCCGGCGGCCACGGTACGCCTTCACCAGATCGGTGGCGGTGATCTTCAACGTCCCCCCTTCTTCTTGCGTTCGGTGTAGTGCGATACGCCGGGGTCTCCATCCATCTCGAACGCGATCGGCTTACCCTGGGCGTCCAAGGTAAGCACGGCGTTCTGTCCCATGGCATCGCCGAGCACGGAGCTGTCGTCCCCTGTGAGCTTCACGCCGCCGGTGAGTGTGAGCGTGCGCGCCTTCGCATCGTACACCGCCCGCGCCGCATCCGCGGTCAGCACCGTCGGCGCGGGCTTGCCCTTGGCCTGGGTACTTACCACCACGCGCACCGCACCGGACGCCGCCGCGCTTGCGATCAAAGTCGGGGTGTCGACCGGTTTGGTCTCGAACAACACCACGTAACCCGATTTCGCCGTCAGGGTCATCGTGCCGTCGACGAGGGTCTGCACGATCACGAAACCGCCCTCGAGATCGAAGCGCCGCAGGGCACCTTTGAACCGGGCCTTGGGGGCGTTGATCTCCACCTTGCCCTCGTCTCGGTTCGCCACGATGTGCACGTCGCCCGTCCAAGTGGCCTCGACGAGTTCCATGGTGCGTGGAGCGCTTCGCTTCGCAGTCCCCGTCCATGCAAGCGCCTCCACTCGGAGCTTCTGCGAGAGCGACACCCCCACTGCGGGCTTGCCTTCCCCACTGAATGAGATGACCTCGTCAGAGACTTTTCTGAGGCCCCACGGCCCGAATCCGCTGAGCACGAAGTTGTTGGCCTTGTCCTTGTAGTTCGCCTGAATCTGCTGAGCCCACAGCATCGCGGGCAAGACCAAACCCATCCCGACGGCCCCAAGCGCGAGTCCCTTCACGTTCATCGATTGTTCTCCTGAAACCAGTCCGGCGTGCCGGCCACGGTGAGATCGCCGTTGGCCCACAGCTCTGGGAACGGCCCCACCACCGCGTCCTTCGATTCGATTCGCACGCTTCCCTTGGCCGCCACGATGTTTTGTCGTGCACGCCACTCGAGCGTTTCGCACGTCAGCGTCGCGCCTTCCTTCATGGGCTGGCCCTTGCTCGCCCCTTCCTTGGACCGGGCGACCACCTTGACGTGGCCCACCAGCACCAAAACCCCTGTATTCGGGTCTGCATCTGCGCGGTCTGCCGAGAAGTCGCTCGCCTCGACGCCGTCACGGTAAAGGACGCCGTTCACGCCCTCCATGGACCCACCCACCGCACCATCGGGCGCAATATCGAGGCTGGCGCCCGTCCAACTGATGTCCCATTCGCGAAAGCGGTCGCGATCGGGGCCGCGGCGCGTGGCCTCGCCCGGCCCCGAGTGCACGGTTCGGCTCGGGCCATCGGGCTTGGGTGGCGGGGTGGGCGGGCGTTTCGAGACCCCACAGCCCGCAAGCACCAGCATCACGATCGCAAGGGCAACACGGATATCCGTTCCCTCCTGGCAAACCGTCCGGTGTGCTGTCCGGCAAGCTGACCGCACGCGGCGGCGATGTCGTGCCCGCGCTCGACCCTCTCCGCCACGTTGACCCCGCGCCGCTCCAGCACGGCCCGGAACGCGCGAACGCGGTGGCGCTCGGGGCGCGCGTAGCCCTGCTCCGTGTCCACGTAGTTGAACGGAATCAGGTTCACGAAACTCGGCACGCCCTTCAGCAGCTTCGCGAGCTCCTCGGCCTGCTCCTCGGTGTCATTCAGCTTGTCGATGAGCAGGTACTCGATCGTGATCTTGCGGCCGGTCGACGCGTGGTACGCCCGCATCGCCTGCATGACCTCCGCGACGGGCCAGCGGTTGTTCACCGGCATCAGTTGCGACCGCACGGCGTCCAGGGGCGAGTGGAGCGACAGCGCCAGGTGGATCGGCCAACCGATTTCGGCAAGCTCGTAGATCTGCGGCACGAGCCCCACCGTCGAAACCGTGAGGTGGCGGTAGCTCAGGCCGACCTCGTCGTGCATCAGGCGCAGGCCCCTCACCACGTTTTTCAGGTTCAACAGGGGCTCGCCCATGCCCATGAACACCACGTGCGAGATGCGGCGCGGGCTCAGCGCCTGGAGCAGCAGGTACTGGCCGACGATTTCGCCGGCCGTAAGATTTCGGTCGAAACCCCCAAGGCCCGTCGCGCAGAACGTGCAGCCCATCGGGCACCCCAATTGCGACGAGATGCAGCACGACACGCGGTCGGCATAAGGGAGCAGCACGCACTCGAACACCTCGCCGTCGCCGCCGTGCACGAGCAGCTTGTCCACGCCGTCGGTCGAGCGGTCGTGCCGGGCGACCGTCAGCGGGTTCACCACGGAGCGCTGGGCGAGCTCGTCGCGTAGGGCCTGCGGGAGGTCGGTCATGCTCGCGAGATTCGACTCCGCCCGGCCGTACATCCACGTTGCGATCTGCTTTCCACGCCACCGCGCGTCGGAGCGCTCGCCGAGGAACAGCGCAAGCTCCGACGACGACATGCCCAGCAAACTCGGTAGAGGGTTGGCCAACGCCCCTCCAATGTACCCGCGAGGGCACCTGGCATAGTGGCGGGGGCCGCAACTGAACGGTCGGGGGAGTTCGTTCGTCGTTGGTCGTTTGTCGTTGGTCGTTGGGGGGACGGTACCGTCGGGTTGCCCTGAGAATCTTCGCACGACAGCCAGAAACGCAACCTGCATTATATAGAGCAGAGACTGCCCCGGTTCAGGAGCATAGCGCGGAGGCCCGATACGACGGGAACGCTCAGTCCGAAGTGCATCGTCTCCCTCACGATTCAGCCTGGCGATCTTACTGGAAATGGCGATTCTACACTGGTAAATACACGATGATTTATGCATGTTAGGCCACCCCGATTGGGCACGGTCATTTGATTGCTGTACACTCCAAGAGTCTTAGATTTGTTTGCCGATTCTTGGCGTGCTCTAAGGGGAGTCAATAATATGAACAACACTATCAAATTGATTGCAGCCGGTTCCGTGCTACTCGTCACGGCGACGGGCGCGAAGGCGACGTGGTACACGAACGAGGCCTCATTCCTTTCCGCGATCAGCGGAACCTACTACTTGGAGGACTTTGCCGGTTGGACGTACGGCAGCCCGCTCAACGGTTCCCAGACCACATGGTCCGCTCCCGGAGCCAACGGCTACGGTTGGGACGCGGCCGCCACGGGCGGTCTGTGGTCGAACGTCGATGCTTTGTCGACAAACTCGTCGGGCGATGCGATCGACTTCACCTTCACGGGTGCTCCGGTGTCGGCGTTCGGCATGAACATCAGCGACACGGACATCAACGGCGCGTTCCTTGTGGGTGATTCGACGATCACTTTGAGCAACGCCGCGACCATGACGATATCGCCCGGTGCCGCTGAAGGCTTCCTTGGCTGGGTTGGCGGCGACGTCCTCACCGGTGCCAACATCAGCACGGTCGGCAGCGCGGCCAACAACTGGGTTCAGGCCGATCACATCTACACCGGCGCGCAGGCCGTTCCGGAGCCCGCTTCGATGATTGCTCTGGGCGTGGGTGCCCTGGGCCTTCTTCGCCGCCGCAACAAGAAGGCGTAACCGCTCTCTTCTTGCCTCCACAGGGGTCGGGTTCATCGTTCGATGGGCCCGGCCCCGTTTCTTGCCAGCCCATTACGCGGCCTGATTCCCGCAACGCGTCGGGCGCCTCCGGACGTTGAAAGAGAGAGAGATGAAGAAAGCCGTTTCGATCGTCGGAGTGCTGTTGTTGTGCGTCACGGCCGCCTTGGTGGCGTTGCGCATCGATCACCTGTGGCCGGAGGGTCGATCGGTCTTCGGTTTGAGGGAGGCGCAACCAACGCTTCGTCGCGCGTCCTACGAGGCCGTCGCCCAGCCCATCGACTTCCGTGCTGCGGTGAAGCACCTGATGCCGTCCGTGGTTTCGGTGGACAAGCTTCAGCAGGTACCGCGTGGGTTTTACTCGCGCGACTACGAGATCGCGCAGACCGCCACGGGTTCCGGCGTGATCGTCAGCTCGGAGGGGCACATCGTCACCAACCACCACGTCGTCGAAGCCGCGTACTCCGTACAGGTTCGCCTGAGCGATGGACGCTCTTATGCCGCCAAGGTCGTGGGCAGCGATCCCATCTCCGATATCGCTGTACTGAAGATCGAGGCGAAGAACCTCGTGCCGGCCGAACTCGGAGACAACACCAAGCTCGAACCCGGCGAGTGGGTCATCGCCCTGGGCAACCCGCTTGGCTTCTCCAACACCGTGAGCGTCGGCGTGGTCAGCAGCCTCAATCGCTCGCTGCCCTCCGAGAGCGGCTCGGTGCTTGTGGAGGGCATCCAAACCGACGCGGCGATCAACCAAGGGAACTCGGGAGGTGCGCTTGCCAACGCTGCGGGCCAGGTCGTGGGCATCAACTCGATCATCGCGAGCAACACCGGCGGCAGCGTGGGCCTCGGGTTCGCGATCCCCATCCGCCGCGTGCAACGGGTCGTGGACGACATCCTCAAATACGGGCACGCGAAGTACGGCACCCTTGGAATTCGGATCTTCAACCGAAGCGGCATGCTCGCCAACGATCAGGTGCGCCGGTCCCTGCAGGAAACCGTCGGCGCCACGCCACCGCCGTCGGGGGTGATCATCCGCTCCGTGATGCCCGGCGGACCCGCTGAAAGGGCCGGGTTCGCGGAGCTCGACGTGCTTCTCGAAATCGAGGGCAAGAAGCTCGAGGAGCCCTTCGACTACGTCATCTCGCTCGTCAACAAGCGCCCGGGGGACAAGGTTCGCGTAAGCTATTGGTCGAAAGGGGAACGCAAGAGCACCACGGTTGCGTTGGTAGAGTCCTGAGTCCCCCGCGACTCGACAGGCGTCTCTAATGGATAGGAGCCGCTTCCTACCC
>CAYJMZ010000120.1:0-8266 GCA_964370995.1 uncultured Fimbriimonadaceae bacterium
TTGTGAGTGTAATGGTCGCACCCCCAACTAAACACTAAACACTCAACACTCAACACTCTCTTCATGGATCAATCCTGAGCCCCAGCCCTTCCAAGGTCTCCCACGGGAAGTTGATGGGGTCGGGTTTGCGGCCGGGGGGTTGGGCGATGAGTTTGTGGCTGGTGATGTACTTCAGCGCGAACCGGTGCCGCAGGCTTCCGATCAGCAGGCGCAGGGCGTCGAGCTGCGGTTGCGGGTAGGGGTGCTTGCCGTCGCCGAGGTTCACGAGTTCGATGCCGATCGAGAAGTCGTTCACGTTCGACCGGCCCTGCGAGTCGATGCTGGCGCCCGCGTGCCAGGCCCGCAGGAACGTCGACACGTGCTGCACGATCGAGCCGTCCTTGCCGATCGTGTAGTGCGAGCTGACCTTGCTCTGCTCGGTGAAGAACCACTTGGTCGTGCCCTCGAGGGAGTCGTTGGCGGTGTGGTGCACCACCACGGTGTCGACAACGGCCTGTGGCGGGCGCGGACCCCAGTTGGGCGACTGCACCCACAGGATCTTGGCAAAGCCCGGCTCGACCCACGGCTGGGGCAAAATCGAGGGCCCCTGCTGGATGCCGCCAAGCCCCGCAATCGTAGCAAGCAATGAGAAAGCGCTCACCTGGTCATTCTATCGCGAGTTGAGGAGGGGGTGAACCGCAGATGGGCACAGATCCGGATCCCCATCTGCGGTTCAACTCCCTCAGCACCCCGCAACCGCTGCCACCCCGCACACGGCAGCCAGCGCGGCCTGCAGGTCTTCGATGAGGTCGTCGGGGTGCTCGAGGCCCACGGAGAGGCGCACCAACGTGTCCTTAATGCCTGCGCGGTCGCGGGCTTCCTGGGTCATGCTCGCGTGCGTCTGCTTGGCGGGAATGCACGCCAGGGAGCGCACGCCGCCCAGGCTCTCGCCGAGCGCGAACAGCTGGGTGGACGCCACGAACCGCTCCGCATCTGCAGCAGTGCCCTTCAGCTCGAACGACAGCACCCCGCCATATCCGCTCATCTGCTTGGCCGCGATCGCGTGCTGCGGGTGCGACTTCAGGCCGGGGTAGTGCACACGGGCCACCTGCGGGTGCGCTTCCAACCACGCCGCGATGGACTGGGCGCTGGCCCCCTGCTGGCGCACGCGCAACCCCACGGTCTTCAGCCCGCGCTGGATCAGCCACGCGTCGAACGGGGCCTGCACGGCGCCCACGGCGTTCTGCAGGTACTTCAACTTCCCGTAGATGTCCTCGTCGTTGCATAGGAGCGCCCCGCCGAGCACGTCGAGGTGCCCCCCGAGGTACTTCGTGGTCGAGTGCACCACCAGGTCCACCCCGAGTTCGAGCGGACGCTGGAAGATCGGGGTGGCGAACGTGTTGTCCACCACGCTCAGAATGCCCTTCGAGCGCGCCAAAACCGCAAGTTCGGCGATGTCGCAACAGCCCAGCAGCGGGTTGGTGGGGCTCTCCATCCACAGCACGGCCGTGTTCGGCTTCAGCGCGGCCCGCACAGCCTCAAGATCGGCCATGTCCACGAACGACACCTCGATGCCGAACCGGTCGTACACGTTGGAAAGCAGCCGGAAGGTGCCGCCGTACACGCTGGCGGGGCACAGCACGTGGTCGCCGCTCCTTAGCGTTTGCACCACCGTGTTGATGGCCGCCATGCCGCTGGCAAAGCACAGTGCGTGTTCGGCGCCCTCGATGGCGGCCAGGCTCTCCTCCAGGTGCGAGCGCGACGGGTTGCCCGTGCGCGTGTAGATGAACCCCTTGTTGTCCCCGATGCCCTGCTGTTGGTACGTCGAGGTCTGGTAGATGGGGGGAACGATGGCGCCGGTCAGGCCGTCAGCCTGGCTTCCGGCGTGAATGGCGATGGTTTCGGGTCTCATGATAGGTCTCCTTGATCGTCGTAGACGGGGAATGCGCGGGCCGCTTCGCTGAGGTACCGCAGTCTCTTGAGTCGTGCGAGGGCAGACTGAATCCGCCCCCGCGTGGTCGAATGGGTGAGGAACACGATGTCGCCCCGACCGTCGCCGACGGCTTCCACGCGGTGGATGCCGACGCCGGCGGAGTCGAGGACCCGCGTGGCCGATGCCAGCACGTGGGGCTGATCCTCGAACGTGAGCCGGATGTAGTAGCGGCTCTCCGCCTCGGACGGCGGCACCAGCACCGGCCGCTCCAGGTCAAGCGCACGCCTTCCCGGCACGCACGCGCGCTCGCCGGTGGCGATGCTGAGGATGTCGCCGAGCACCGCGCGCGCCGTCGGCCCAGGGCCCGCACCAGGCCCGGCGAAGAACAACCGCCCCACGGTGGCGCCGTCCAACTGCACGGCGTTGGCCTCGTTGCGGATAGTTGCGAACGGGTGGTCGAGGGGCACCAGATGCGGGCTCACGCGAAGTGCCAACTTAACGCCGACGCGCTGTGCGGTGGCCAGAAGCCGAATCGTGCACCCCAAGCTGCGCGCAAACCTCAGATCCTCCGCCGCAACGAGCGCGATGCCCTCGGTGGGCACGTCGCTTGGCCGCAACGATGCGTTGAACGCCTTGCGCGCCAGGATCGTCAGCTTGCACGCCGCGTCCGAGCCCGACACGTCCGCCGCAGGGTCGGCTTCCGCAAGCCCGCGCCGCTGCGCCTCGGCCACCGCCGCCTCGTAGGACGCGCCGCCACGCTCCATGCGGGTGAGGATGAAGTTGCACGTGCCGTTCAAGATTCCCGCCAGGCCGCGGAACCGCTCGGATGCCAGCGTGTGGTCGAGCGACTGCAGCACGGGGATGCACGAGCCCACGCTCGCCTCGTACGCCAGGGCGCACCCGTTTTTGTGCGCCAGTTGCGCCAGCGACTCGCCGTAGCGCGCGAGGATCATCTTGTTGGCGGTCACGACGTGTTTGCCGGATCGCAGGCACGCGCGCACGGCCCGTAGAGCGGTTTGGTCGCCGCCGATCAGCTCGACCACGATGTCGAGCCGCTCCTGGCCAAGGGCGGCGTCGAGGCAATCGGTGAACTCCAGTGCCCTGCTGGCCCCCCGCCGCGGCTTTTCGAGATCGCGCACGAGCGTTCGCCCCAAGTGGAGGCGCACGCCCGAAGAAGCCGCGATGGCCTCGCGCTCCTCGCACACCAGGTCGGCAAGGGCCGAACCCACGACCCCGCACCCCAGCAACCCTACAACAACGTCCTTCATCTGTCCTTCAAGCACCTTCACGCACAAAAAAACCGCCCCTTCCATCGGGCGGCTCTCGATCTGGCTCTAAGACAGCGTTGGCTTAAGCGGTTCCTCTACCCCTCTGGAAGCATGATGTGACTCGCCACGTCTTGCGTGGCGTCAGGCATCATCATGTCGAGGTGGTGGATGAACATCCGGTGTGTTTCCCTGAAGCGCATTATTGCCCGGATTCGTCCAGGATGCAAGGCTTTGCCTCAAAATGAACCTCATGTTTTGCGCGTGGGCGGCGATAATGGGACCGGAGACTCACACCAACCACGTTTGCTGGGCGAGGCGACTGTTCACGAGGGCGTCGCACGCGTCGATGAGCGTGTCGGCGCTTAGACGCTCCATCACGCCGCCCGGGGCCTGGAGCGCGCAATGCGGGGCGTGGTGGTGGCCCCACTTCGAGGCGGGATTGGGGCCGAACACCGTCACCGTCGGGCAGCCCACCGCGGCGGCAACGTGCATGTAGCCCGTGTCGGCCCCCACAACCACCCGCAGGTTCGCCGCCACCGCCATGCCCTCGCGGATGGCGGTGCGGCCCACGAGATCCACCACGGGAACACCCGCCAAATCCACCACCTCGTCCGCAATCGCCCGCTCCTCCTCGCCGCCCAGGAGCGCCACGCGGAACCCGTCGCGATGCCAGTGGCGCAGCAGCTGGGCACACACCGCCGCGGGCAGACGCTTCTCCGCGTAGCGCGCTCCCGGCTGAAGCCCGACGACCGCCCCTCCGAGCACTTGGCACGCCCACTCCCGCTCCTCGGCGGTAACCGTCAGCGACGGCGAGGCCGCGGGGACCTGCATCCCCAGGGCGCGCAAAAGATCCAACCCGCACTGCATCTCCGGCGCCGAAGTGTCGTAGGGCACAGGGTGCGTCAGGAGCAGCGCACGGCCCTCCGTCGCGTGGCCCACCCGCACGGGCACGCCGCCCAGCCATGCCCCCAGCGCCGAGCGGAGGCTCCGGTTCAACACAAACACCGCATCCGGCCTAAGCCGTCGAAGCTCGCGAGCCATCCGAACCGGCCCCCAAAACCCGATCTCCGGCCCCGAATCCAGGAACCGTAGCCCTTGCGCCCGATCCCGAAGAATCTCCTGGACCGACGGCCCGGCCAAAACGCACACCTCCCCCATCTCGCGGATGAGGGTATCGAGCATCGGCGTGGCCATCACCGCATCCCCCAGATACGACGGCTTCATCCACACGAGCACCCGCTCAAAGCGCATCGAGCAGCACCTCCAGCACGTGCCCGGGCTCCAGATCCGACACCGCTGCGCCGGGAGACGGCACGACCACGCGCACGTCGCCGCACGGGGGCGCCCAAAGCCGGTGGATCCTGTCACGGAACAGGCCCACCGTCGGGGTGTCCGTCGCGGCGGCGAGATGCAGAATCCCGTTGTCGAGCGTCAACACCGCCTTGGCCCGCCGCAGCGCCCCCACGACCTGGGGCAGGGTGAACGCGCCACGAAGGTCGCGCACAAGCCCGGCTTGCACGAGGCGGTCTTCCACCCCGTCGTCCTTCCAAGACCCGCCCTGAGCCTTGGGAGGCGCTCCCAGCAGTCCCACCGAGCGCCCCGTGGCCGCCACCGCCCCAAGCACGCTCGTCCACGCATCCGCGCGCCACAGCTTTTCGGGCAGACTCGCCGAGCACGACACGAGCACGTCGGGCACTTCCCCGCCAGGATCCTCGATGGGCGCGCGGTACGGTGGCAGCGCCCCATCCAGGCCGCACAGACGGCAAAACAGCTCCCCGATGAACCCCGATTCGAGGAAGGGAAAGCGGCGGGTCAGGTCGCTCGCGGTCCAGTCCCGGTCCGCCCAAAGCGCACCACGGGCATCCCCGGCGAAGGGCAGGTCCCCCCGCCCGTCGGGCCCGAGGCACGGCCCGCACACCCAGCACTCCCCGCCGAGCAGCGCGGTAAACGCCTTCGCGTGGGCCGTGCGCTCGAGGTTGATCACCAGGTCGAAGGGCTGGCCCGAGGCGTCCTCCCACGCGCGCCGAAGCGACGTGCCGTGAAGGGGGTAGTGCGCTTCGAAAAGGTCGGACGCGCCCTCAAGCTCGGCGGTGCGGGCGCCCCCGAAATAGGTGATCGACGCCGGGCGCTTCGATCGCAAGAGCTGCAACAGGGGGGTCGAAACCACGAAGTTGCCAATCGCGTCGTTCGCAACCACTGCGATGCGCCAGCCGGCGTTCCACTCGTCGCCTGAGAACCTGCGCACGGCCCGAGTGTATCCCATGCGACAATCCGTTCCGTGAGCGCGACCAGCCCCGAGAGGAAGGCCACCCCTCTCCCGTCCGCGCGCCGGTGCCGGTCCGCAGGTATAACCGACCCGTCAGATGGCGGTGTTCGTAGGACTGGACTGCGGGGGATCTTCCTGCAGGGCGCTGGCGGTGGACGCGTCGGGGTGCGTGGTGCATCAAGGCCAGGGCGGTCCGGCAAACATCCTGTCCACCCCCCGCGGCCGATTGAAGGAAAACCTTCGGCGATCTCTGGAGGGGTGCCCGCGCGCCGAGGTGGTTTGCGGCTGCTTCGCGGGGCTTCTCACCGAAGCGGACCGCACCTTGGCGCACCAACTCCTCGAAGACCTTTGCCCTGGCGCCCGAGTGCGGTGCGAGCCGGACTACACGGCGGCGCTGATGGCTTCCGATCCCCCGACCACCGTGTGCGTGATCGCAGGCACGGGTTCGGTGATCTGTTCCCGGTCTGAAGGCCAAATTCGCAAGACCGGCGCCCGGGGCTACCTCCTGGGCAATCCCGGCTCGGCGTTCGCCTTTGGGAGGGATGCGGTGCGCGACTTCCTCGAGCACGGGCCGGACGGCGCGGGCGAAGCGGTGCGTTGCGAACTCATCAAACGGTTTGGGTCCTTGGACGAGAACGAGATCGTCGCAGCCGTCCACCGGTCGCCAGCGCCCGCCGCGGTGCTTGCCAGGCTTGCCGCGCCGTGGGGCCGGGATGCCGCCGCCGGGCACGTTAGGGCCATCGCAAGCGTCGAAGAGGGGATGGGGGCGCTCGCGCTTCAGACCGCCGAACACGTCGCCCGGTACGCCTCCCAGATCCAGCCACTGCACGTCACACTTGCCGGCGGCATGTGGAGCGGGCCCCCGTTGTTCCGAGAAGTGTTTGGGAGCGCGCTGTGCGAGGCCCTCGACCGACAAGACGTCGTCCTGCAGAAGATCACACAACCTCCGGTGCGCGGTGCCGTGCGCCTCGCCATGGAAACGCAACTATGAGTACAGAGTCCCGCAACCCAAGATCGTTTGGCCTCGACCACATGACCGCCGTCGAGATCGTTCGGTTGATGAACGAAGAGGAGTTCGTGGTGCTTCAGGCCCTCAAGTCCGCCGAGGCGTTGCTCGCCGAGGCGGCGGAGCGGGTGGCCAAGGCGTTTCTCGCCGGAGGCCGCACGATCTACGTCGGTGCCGGCACCAGCGGACGCGTCGCGGCAATGGACGCCGCCGAGATGCCTCCCACCTTTGGAATCGAGCCCGATCGGTTCGTGGCCATGATCGCGGGTGGGTCTGCCGCCGCGGGCGTCGCCGTCGAGGACGAGGAGGATGACGAGCACGCCGCGATCACCGACCTTAATGCCCTCGGCGCCTCGCGCAAGGACGTCGTGATCGGGATCGCCGCAAGCGGGCGGACTCCCTACGTGCTGTCCGCGGTCCGCCACGCGAACCAGAAGGGGATCTGGACGTGCGCGGTCGTGAACAATCGCGACACGCCGCTCGGCCAGGAGGCGGGCCTCAGCATCGAGCTGCACACCGGCCCCGAGGTGCTGACCGGATCGACCCGGCTCAAAGCGGGCACCGCCCAGAAGCTGGCGCTCAACCGCATCAGCACCGCCGCGATGGTGCTCAGCGGCAAGGTCGTCGAGAACCTGATGGTGGACGTCAAGGCCAAGAACGGCAAACTCAAGGAACGCTGCGCGCGCATCTTGCGCGATCTGAGCACGTGCACGATCGACGAGGCCAACGTGTTGCTCGAGGATAACGGTTGGAACGTGCGAACGGCCTTGGACGCCCTCCATGCCGTAAAGCCCGGTTCCCAAGCGTTCGAGATCACCTGAGCGCACCAAGTACACTCAAGGCTGTGGAGAAGATCCTACTCGCCGCACCGCGCGGGTTCTGCGCCGGGGTCGCCTACGCGATCGAAGTCGTGGACCTCGCGCTCAAGATCCACGGTCCACCCCTGTACGTGCGGCATGCGATCGTGCACAACGAGTGGGTCGTTCGGAGCTTTGAGAGCCGCGGCGTGATGTTCGTGGAGCGGATCGAGGAGATCCCAGCCGGTTCGGCGGTCGTGTTCTCCGCGCACGGTGTGTCGCCGCAGGTTCGCCAGGTCGCAGCGGCGCGCCGTCTGGAGATCATCGACGGCACCTGCCCGCTGGTCACCAAGGTGCACAACGAGGCCCGCCACTTTGCGCGCAAGGGCTACTTCATGATCTACATCGGGCACTCGGGGCACGTCGAGGCCGAGGGAACGATGGGCGAGGCCCCCGACCGCATGGTGCTCGTCGAAACCCCCGAGGACGCCCAGCGCCTGCGCCTTCCCCACTACGAGAAGCTCGCGGTGATCACCCAGACGACCCTGAGCGTGGACGAGGTCGAGAAGACCCTAGCCGTGCTCAAACGCCGCTTCCCCCACCTGCAGACCCCTCAAAAGGAGGACATCTGCTACGCGACAACCAACCGCCAGTCCGCCATCCGCGAACTCGCGCAGCAGTGCGACCTCGTGCTGATCGTCGGGTCCACCACGTCGTCGAACAGCAATCGCCTGCGCGAAGTCGCCGAGGCCATCGGCGTGGAGTCGCACCTGCTGATGTACCCCGGCGAGGTCCTGCCCGAGTGGCGAACCGATCACCGCGTCATCGGCGTATCAAGCGGCGCCTCCACCCCCGAGCACCTGGTCCAAGACGTGATCGGCAGCCTCCTTGTCGGTCGCACGGACGTGCCCGTCGAGGTGCTGGAGAGCATCCAGGAAGACGTGAACTTCAAGCCCCCGCGCGACCTGATCCACCTCGCAATGGCGAAGGGGTAGCAGGTAGCAGGTAGCAGGTAGC
>CAYJMZ010000121.1:0-8213 GCA_964370995.1 uncultured Fimbriimonadaceae bacterium
GAGGAGGCCATGGGTTAGGCGAAGGCGGCCAGCACCTCGCTGGTTTCGGCGACGGCCTCCTCGAAGGTCTTCGCGGCCCACTCGGCCTGCTCGACGGTTAGGGTCAGCGGTGGCTCGAAGCGCATCACGCGCGGGTTGTTCAACGTGTAGGCGGCGCAGAGGCCCCGCTTGAGCATCTGCGCCACGGCAAGCTCGCCCACTTCGTCCTCCGCGAACTCCACGCCGAGCATGAGGCCCCGGCCCCGCACCTCGCGCAGCAAGTCGGGGTGTTTTTCGCGGACCTTCTGCAGTTCGCCCTTGAGCACCGCCCCAACGATCTGTGCGTTTTCGACGAGGCCTTCCTCCTCGATCACGTCCAGGGTTGCGAGCGCGGCGGTACACGCCAGGGGATTGCCGCCAAACGTGCTTGTGTGCGCAAGGGGCGCGTCGCCGTAGACCGCATCCCACACCGCGGGGGTGCCGACCAATGCGCCGATCGGCATCACGCCGCCGCCGAGCGCCTTGGCGAGCGTCATGAGGTCTGGGGCCACGCCATCCCAGTCGCACCCGAACATCATTCCCGTGCGCCCGAGGCCCGTTTGGACCTCGTCGGCGATCATTAGGGTGCCTAACGAATCGCACGCCTCGCGGATCGCGCGCAGGTAGCCATCGGGAGGCACCCGGATCCCTCCCTCGCCCTGAATCGGCTCGATGATCACGGCGGCGGTGTCCGAGCCAACCGCGGTGCGCATTGCGTCGGCGTCTCCGTAGGGCACGAACACGACCCCGGGCAGGAGAGGCTCGAACGGCTTGCGGTACTTCTCCTTTCCGGTGGTGCTCAGCGCGCCCAAAGTCTTTCCGTGGAAGGCCCCGAATGTGCTGACGATCCCTGGGCGGCGGGTCGCTGCCTTGGCGAACTTGAGCGCGCCCTCCACGGCCTCGGCGCCGCTGTTGCAGAAGAACGAGAACTGAAGGTCGCCCGGGGTGAGTTGCGCAAGCCGCTCGGCAAGGTCCGCCAGCGGCTTGCTGAAGAACGCCTTGCCGCTCATGCCGAGGTGGTCCAACTGCTCCTTCACCGCGGCGACGACCCTGGGGTGGCGGTGTCCAACGCTGAATACGCCGTACCCGCCCAGGCAGTCCAGGAATCTGCGTCCCTCGTGGTCGGTGAGGTAGCACCCCTCGCCGCTCATCTCGACCCCAAATCCTGCGAACGCGAGCAGGCGCGAAAGGGAAGGGTTCACGTGCGCGGCGTACTTGTCGATCACGTCCGCATACAAGGCATCGGCGTCCATGTGCGCCAGTATACGCACCGGGCTCGGGAGAGGATTGAGGATTCAGGATTGAGGATTGAGGATTCAGGATTCAGGATTGAGGATTCAGGACTGAGGATTGAGGATTGAGGATCGAAGGATCGAGTGTTGGGTGCCTCATTTGTTGCGCCCCTTGCGATCCCACTCGGCGGAGAGCGGGACGGCGTTCTTGTGGGGATACCGTTTCCCCAGAACGGTACACAGCCCGTCGAACCGTTTATGCTCCGATTTCACCGCTGTCCCGGTGCGCAACTTGGTCTTGCCGCCGGATATCCGCGCGGGTAGGGCCTCGAAGCGTTGAAGGGACGCGCCGTCGAACGTCAGGCGGAACAGCGCAGTGGAACTGGGGAGCGGGGAGATCAGGTTGCCGGTGGAGTAGAGGATCGGGCGCCCCTTGTAGAGCTCTGCACCCTGAAGCACGTGCGGATGGTGCCCCACCACCACGTCCGCGCCCGCGTCGACCCACGCCCGCGCCAAGGCGATCTGGTATGCGGTGGGAACCGTCGTGCGCTCCACCCCGCCGTGCAGGGCGACCACCACCAGATCCGCGTGGCGGCGCACCCCGGCGACCACCAAGCGGAGCCTCGCGACGCGCGCCACGGTCGACATCCCAGCCACGTTGAGATCGAACACTCCGGCCGCGCCTGCGGTAGAGGGCGTGCACTTCCACGCCGCCCCGGGGGTCTGATACGCCAGCATGGACACCAGCCCCACCTTGACGGCACCGGGTTTGATCACGATGGCAGCCTGCTTCGCGACCCCGCGCGTGGGCCCGGCGCCAGACGAGGGAATGCCTGCCGCGCTCAGAGTCGTGAGCATCTCCGCCAGGCCCCCGGCACGGTAGTCCATGGCGTGGTTGTTGCCAATGGACACGGCGTCGATCCCGACGTTCGCCAGGTGCGCCGCATGGTCGGGATGGGCCTTCAGCACGAACTGCGTGCGGGCTTTGAGCTCCTTGGCGCTCTTGCGGGTCGTGGCGGTGCGCAAGGTGGTCAGCGGGATCTCGAGGTTGACCACGCACACATCGGCCGTTGCCAGCACGGATTGCACGCCGGCGAGGGGTTTCGATCCGACCCGAACGGAGTTCAGCATGACGTCTCCGCCCAGCACGAGCGTCCACGTGCCGGCTAGCGCGAACAAGAGCGCGTGACCCACACGGATTGGGACGCGTGACGATCATGGAACGATCCGCGAACCCTGGGGGGTCCTCGTGCGTATGGATGTTGGGAGTACCCGACATGAAACGATCCACCACGTTGATTTCAACCCTCGCCGCCGCGCTTTGCCTGGCGGCCCCGACGCTTCAGGGCATCGTGTTGCGCCGCACGCACACCGAAGGAGCCAAGGACGTGTACTCGGTCGAGACCACGATGGACCAGACCATCGGCCTCGCAGCGGTGGGCATGGGCGATCAGGAGATGAGCATTAAGTCCACGGCCACCATGACCCTCCACACGCTGAAGGTCAGCCCCGAAACCGGCTTGGCCGACGTCCAGTTGGTCACCAGCGACTTCAAGGTCGAGACGGGCGGCCTGGCGAGCATGATGGGCGACCCGACCGCGAACATGCCCAAGGAAGTGAAGGTCGCCGGGGCGCTCGATGTGCGCAACCACTTCACCGCGGTGCCGACAAAACCGAGCGCGGACACGATGATGACGAACCTGCTGTCCTCCGCGGGGACAGCCACCCAGTTCTTCGAGCTCCCTGAGGGCCCCGTCAAGGTCGGGGACTCGTGGGAAGTCGTCGTGCCCAAAAACCCGGCGACCGGCGGCAAGGAGTCCAGACTCAAGGCGACCCTGACTGGCGAGCGCACGGAGAACGGCACGGCGGTGTGGGTGGTCGCCCTCGACGGAACCATCGCGATCGATCTCGACATGACGGAGATGCTCAAAGCAAATCCCGATATGGCGGGAGGGGCTCAATTGGGCTCGATGAAGGTCGTGGGGTCGCTCGTCATCAAGGCCGAAGCGCTGCTTGAAAAAGCGGGATGCCGCACGATTTCGGTGACGACCGAGATCGCGTCCAAATCGCGCACCGAAATGCCCGACATGGGCATCACCGCAGACATGACGGGCGTGACGAAGAGCAAGATGGTGCTCAAGAAGTAGCTAGCCCGCATTATTCACGAGAGGTTCATCTTGGCCGCATGCCGCGCCTCGATTTGGGAGTGCGCGAGCATGGAGGCTGTTGCATGGAGTCGAGAGAACCCCGTGCCACCCCTGCCTCCAGGGGTGCGCCAGGTTCGGGAGCACGGCCTAGAAGGCCGTGGCACGGGATCGGAAGATCCCCATGCAACAGCCTCCTTGCTCGCGCACTCCCACACTCGTGCATTATCCGGGCTAGCCCAGATCGAACCTCTGCCCCTGCTCGGGGATGGCCACCTTCCACCCGAGCACCTCTTCGATTTTCGCTTTGAACACGTCCTGAGCGTCGGGCTCGCCGTGTACGATGAACGTCTGCTTGGGGGGTGTTTTGAAGCTGGACAGCCAGCGCAGCAGCTCGGCCTGATCCGCGTGGGCGGAGAGCGAATTCAGGTGTTCGACACGCGCCTTCACCTCCACGTCCTGCCCGAGCACGCGCACGGTTTGCTGGCCCTCGAGGATGTCCCTTCCTAGGGTGCCCATGGCTTGGAAGCCCGTGAAGAGCACCGTGGTGTCCCGCTGGCCGAGGCGCCGCAAGAGGTGGTGCACGATGCGCCCGCCGGTGCACATGCCGCTTCCGGCGAGGATCACCATCGGCCCCCTGCGCGAGTTGAGCTCCTTCGATTCCTCGCGATCGCGAACGAACGTCAGCAGATCGGGCTGCAGCGGATCGTCGCCGCGCTCGAGATACCCCGCCATCTCAAGGTCGTGCTCGTCCTTGTGTCGAGCGTAGATCGCAGTGGCGCTCGTCGCCATGGGGCTGTCGACGAAGAACGGGATGCGCGGGATTCTGCCCTGTTCTTGGAGGAGGTTGATCCGGTAGAGAAGGTCTTGGGTTCGTCCGATCGAGAAGCTGGGCACCAGCAGCGTTCCGCCTGTTTCGACCGTGTCCCGGATGATCGCTTCGATCTTCCCGTCAGCGTCCTCCGCAGCGTGGATCCTGTTGCCGTAGGTGCTCTCGACCACGAGATATTCGGCGAAATCAATCGACGTGGGGTCCTTCAGGATCGGCACGTTGTAACGCCCGACATCTCCGGACATCAGGATGCGCTCCCCGTTGGGGAAGTACACCTCGGCATGTGCCGCACCCAGAATGTGCCCGGCGAGCAGGTACCGCCACTGGGCCCCGCCCGGGAGCTCGTGAAAGGTGTCGTAAGGCACCGGTTTGAGCCGCCCGAGCACCGCGAACGCATCGGCCTCGGTGTACAGGGGCAACGCGGGATCGTGCCGCGTGTGGCGGTGCTTGTTCGCGTGGCGGGCAAACTCCTCCTGGAGGCGCCCCGAGTCCGGGAGGCTGAGGCGAACGAGGTCGATGGTCGCAGGGGTCGCGTAGATGGGACCGCGGAAGCCGCTGTTCAAGAATCGGGGGAGGTACCCGATGTGGTCGTTGTGGGCGTGGGTCAGCACCACGCATTCGATCGATGCCGGGTCCACGGGGAAGGGTTGCCAGTTTCGGTCCCTCAGTTCGCGCGGCCCCTGAAACAGACCGCAATCCACGAGGATTCTCTTGCCCTCGATCTCAAGCAGGTGCCGGGACCCCGTAACGGTCCTCGCGGCGCCGAACGCGGTGAACGACGTGCCCATGCAGGCCAGTATGCCCCAGCAGGGTGCTGTCGTCGCCTGGCGCGCTGCCGATGCCGATGCCGGCGAAGGGCGAAGCAAGGACCGCCTTGGCCTAATCCGCCTCGATCGCAGCCTGGAACCGAGCCCAACCGCGCGAGTGACCGGACCCATGCGCCACTTCATCCCGCCCGCCGCGGAAGTGTAACGCAAGTGTAATGGCCTCTGCGTTACCGTGTATCAGGTGCGAGAACGCGTTTTGTGCCGTCGAGGGGCGTGGCCCTGCCTGGAAAGTGAAACGCAAATGAAACGCCCTCTGCGTTACCGTGAAACCGGTACGAGAACGCCTTTCGCAGCTTTGGGAGGGCTGTAGCCCTGTCAGGAAAGTGAAATGAAAGTGAAAGACCCTCTGCGTTACCGTGTAACCGGTACGAGATCGTCTTTCGCACCCTTGGGAGGGGTGTGTCCCTGTCTGGAAGGAGGGTGACGCATCAAACGATGACCATGGATAACTTTATTGCTTTAACGGAGGCGCGTCGAATGTTCGACGAGGCGATCGGCCACTGGAGGATATTGAGAGTTCGTTATGTGCCTGCGAATGAGGAGGAGGCACTTGATTACCGTCTGGCGCCCGTCATTTTCGATGACTCGACCGATGCGACATCTCCAGTGGGTCCGCTTATGATCGTTGGATACTGGATCTCAGACTCGTACCAACCGCGCTGGTTGTATCCTCGGGTCCTACGCCTGGATGTCAGCAGGTTCATCTCGATCGAGAACACGGCCGGAGTTCTCGATCCACTGGCGCCGAGTCGGGAAACGGAACTGGCTCAACTCCAGGACTGCCTTGATCGCGTGCTCGCCCGTTTTCGTTTCTGGGTGCCTTCGATGGACGACCTCGAAGACTGTCGAGGGTGCGTTCTGTTTCGGGCCTGGAATGAACCGATCGTTGAGCAGCTCATTCACGGGGCCAGACTTGCTGAACTCAACGGCTGGTTGCGTCAGTGCGTTCGCAATGAGCTCCTGGACTGGCACCGATCGCGAAGAAGGGAAGCAGCGCTTCGATCGAGAGCGGTGGTTGCGAGTCCTCCACTCATGAGTCCGTATCAGTCCATTGACTTCGGCATTCAGTTGCAACAAACCCTCGATAACTTGCCGCCCTCTCAGGCGAGGTTAATCTGTCTGGCTCATATGGAGGGGCTGTCGGTCGAGGAGATCGCTTTGCTGGAAGACCGGAGACCCGTCGCCGTGAAGAGGGCCTTGTCGCGCGCACGCAAAAAGATCCGCGATCGATGGGAAATTTGAAGAAAGTCAAAAGAGGATGTCCCCATGTCGGCCTGACCGGCGTTTCTACAGTAACAGTGCCTCCTGAGGGTCGGCCAGTCAGTCCTCGCCTTTGAGATTCGAGCCGATTCAATGGAGCGTACCTTAGTCGTGCTGGCGGAATTCAGGATCGATTTGACAAAGGGAAGTGACAGGCAAGGACATTCACCATGCAAGAAGAGAAGATCGAAATACAACTCGGGGAGGGCGTCGTCGCATTCGATGCGCTTCGGGGCATGTCATACAAGTTCTGGACGTTTGGCCAGATTGACCGTGGGGACTGCACCATATTCCCCGGGGGCACGTTCACGCTCTATCAAGACGGATCGACGAACTGGCGGTGTGATATCAAGAGCTCGGATTCTGGTGACGAGTGGGACGGCGATTTCCACTGCGAGAACCAGGGACACACGCATCTGTGGAGTGATCACTATCACTTCGACATTTCCGTCGAGAACCAGGTGAGGCGTTGGGACGAATCCCGAGGACCGGATTCAACGCGATCGAATACGTACCCAGAGGCCCACTGGTTGAGCTTTGCCTGCTCGTGTTGAGAACTGCAGATGGATAAGAACAGAGCGAGGACTTCGCGGGAATCTGCCGACTGCGCCACGGTGACGGTTGAGTACGAAGCCGTGGTCGGTGGACCGGGATAGGAGGGAGAAGATGAACATGCTCAATCGATTTGAATGGGCAATAGCTGGGTTGCCGCTCAAGCGCGGCAACCCGGCAAAGCAAAGACCAGGGCGATCTGGGCAGGAGGTTATTGATGTCTTACGCTGATGACTTAACCAGGCGAGGATTCCTGCAAGGCGTAGTTACCGCGGCAGCAGCGGCCATCGCAGCCAAACTGGCTGCCGGCCAACCGCCTTCGCAGCCTTCCATAGAATCATCCATGTCCTCTACTGACCCTGCCAAGCCGGCAAGCGCCCGTCAGAATTCTCCTTTGGGCCGGGTAACGACCTATAGCTATGATAGTGGTGACTTAAATGGTCGGGTGATCACATACTCCTACGACCAGACCTGCAGAATCAGTCACCTCTACGACAAGCATGGACGCGTCGTCGCGATCTGCGAGGACGGCCAATACCGCTTCTGCGGGCTCGATGCCGCGCGAACGACCTACATTTACGACGCCTTGGGGCACCGCACTGTCTGACCTCCAGCTCTCATTTCGAACCTGAACCGAACCACCGAGCCAACGATTCGATGCAATCATCAACCGCCATGAGCTTGCAAGTAGATGCGACGCCGAGGGAGGGCAAAGCCCGACGAGGTCGAGGATCTGCTTCGGCGCAGCGTGCTCTGGGCAGGGCCGCGCATCTGGACTGGTACGACCTTGCTTCGGTGGCAATCTGTCGTCAGGCGGTTCAGGCCGCGAAGGCCTCCAAGATTCACCTAACCAAGGCGCGGACGAGATGACGCGTTCGGTCGTGGTGGTGACGTTCAACTCGGCTGCAACGGTAGTGGCGTGCCTGCGGGCGTGCCTAGCCGAGCTCGCACCGGGCGACGAGATCATCGTGGTCGACAACGCCTCGTCGGACGACACCGTTAGACGCGTGAAGACCCTGGCAGCAACCGAGTTCCTTCAGCTCATCAGAAGCGAGCGGAACATGGGCTACTCCGCAGCGGCCAACTTGGGCATCCGAGCCTCGCACGCCGAGCAGGTGCTCTTGCTCAACCCCGACGCCATCGTCAGCCCCGGCACTCTGCGGCGGCTTGCCGCAAGGTTCGAGGATCCGCAGGTTGCGGCGGTGGGTCCTGTTTCCAACTCGGTCGCCGGGGACCAGTTCGTCGGCTTCCACGTGCAGCTCGAAGCGCGATCAGGCATGTCGCACGACCAGTTGCGCCACCGGCTGGAGATCGAGATGGCGGGCCGCACGATGCTCACCAAACTCCT
>CAYJMZ010000122.1:0-8205 GCA_964370995.1 uncultured Fimbriimonadaceae bacterium
CCCGACGGACCGACAATCGGGACGATCGCGGCTACGAAGCGCCCCTCACCGTTTCGGAAGCTGTTGTTCAGTTGCGCCCGCGACGCGCTGTGCATGTTACCGTGCGCCGAGAACCACGGACACGATTTTCAGCCTAGCGCCCGCTCGCCGACGCGACGGACAATGGGTCCGTGCTGGATGCGGGCGCTGCGCTGGACCTCCGAACAATGCGCGCTTGACTGGGCACACATGGAGGGTGAAGACAATGAATACGAGAACCATGATGGGAATCGCGATGGTCGCGGTGATGGTGATTCCTGCGACGTCTCAAGCGATTCCGGCGTGGGCCCGCAAGTACAGCCTGGATTGCTCCTCTTGCCATTTCGGAGGCACGAACCGCCTCACGAAGTTTGGGAAGGAGTTTCAGGTGCGCGGCGACCGACTTGCCTCGGACGCGAGCGAAACGGAGATCAAGGAACTCAACCTGAGCAACTACATGTCGCTTGCCGGGAAGTTCCGCTTCAACGCCGACAAGGATGCCGTGCCCTCGACGAACTTCGATGTCGAGGCGCTGTCCATCTATTCGGGCGGTGCGCTCTACGACAACTTCAGCTACTTCTTCGAGTACTACCTGCACGAACCGGGCAAAGAGACGTCCTCGACTGGCGGGCAGATCGACACGGCGACGCGCGGCAAGCTCGCCGAGATGTACCTGCTGTACAACTCCAATCCCGAAGGCGAGAACTACACGTTCGTGCGCGCGGGGCAGATCACTCCGCGGCTGATCCACCACGCCAGCACGGGCGCCCGGCTCACTGTCAGCCGTCCGAACACCTGGAACGACAACGCGGGCGGTGGAAACCTCTTCACGCCGCGCGACCGATCCTACGGGGTGACCGTGGGCACGCACAGCCCCTCGGGCCTCATCGGTGAAATCGGAGTGCTGAACGGTGGGGGAGGCAACTCTCGTCCGAATCAGCCCGAGAACAACAATGCCAAGGACTTCTTCGCTTCAGCGAGCCAGTTCCTTGACGAAGAAGGGAGCTATATCGGCGCCTACGCGTACAACGGCACGTATCCGATCACGGGCACGTCGCCGTTCCAAGACGAGTTCTCGCGGTATGCGATCCTGGGCGAGTTCATCCGTGGCGACTTCGTGGTGAGCGGCGCGTACTCGTGGGGCCAGAACACTCTGGCTGCCGGGGGACATCGCAACCCGAAGGCCCACTACGTCGAGGCTGGGTTCAACGTGAGCCCGATCTCGACGCTGTTCGCGCGCTACGACTTCTTCGATTCCGACCTTACGGCGTCGAAGACGGCGATGGCGCTGGGCTTCTCGCAGCGGCTCAGCCATCTGGGGCGTTGGGCGATCGAGGGGCAGCAGGTCAGTCCCAAGGGCGGGACGAAGACGTCCAAGCTCACGTTCGAGCTGAACTGGATGTTCTAGACAGGACGTTCCACAGGGGCACTCGGGGGGCCGTCCAGTGGGACCGCCCCCCGGGTCCATTTTGGGTCACGGGAGGAGCTGTAATCGGCTATTCTGTGGCTAGTGGCAAACGCCGACCGCCGAATCTCGCTCTCCCCGCGCGAGAAAAAGGTTCTTGACCTCGCCGCCCAAGGCTACACGGACTCCGAGGTGGCGCTGCAACTTGAGATCAGCGTCGCCACAGTGAGCACGTACTGGGGCAGGATCAGGATGAAGCTCGGGCCCCACAATCGGGCCGAGCTTGTCGCGCGTCACGTCCAGGAGCGGGCAGAGTGCGTGTTTGCCGACCTGCGGCGCACGAACAGCGAATTGGCGGAGCGACTTCGTGTGGTGTCCGAGAACCCCGACGCCGATTACGTGACCCGGCTCCATCGGGAGGCGCTCGCCAACGCGGCGGACGGCATCGTGCTCGTGACGGGGCGTGGGGTGATTGAGACGTTGAACGATTCGTGTGCGGCGATGTTCGGCTACTCCCTACGCGAACTCGAAGGCCGTTCGATCAACACGCTGATCCCGCACCGCTTTCACACCGGCCATGATCAGTTCCGCGCCGACTACCTTGCAAACCCCACCAAGCGGATGATGGGCGAGCATCTCGCGACCTTGGGCGTCCGAAAAGACGGCTCCGAGTTCCGGGTGGTCGCCACCTTGGCGGCGTTCGATGTTGACGGGGCGAGGTACGTGGTGTGCGGCCTGCGGTCGATGGGGTTGGGCGTTTCCGGCCTGGTTCGCGGGGCCGAAATCTCGCGCGTAGGCTAACTCCCAAAGGGGGACGATCGCGGCTACGAAGCGCCGGGATTTGCCGGGGGTTACCCGCCAGATTCTCCCAAACGGTCCTGCAGGCGGATGTAGAGGTAGCCCCCGCCGATCATGGCGACCCCGAGGCCGAGCGTTACGAGGAATCTCACAAGGTCCTGGGAGTTCGCGAGGTCCACGAGCACGAGTTTCACGGCTGCCGCGGCGATCGCGGCGAGCCCCACGTACCGCACCTCGCGCGTGCGCCTCGAGAACCCGATTACGAGGAGAACGGCCGCATAGACGGTCCACGCCGCGGTGATCGCCGGGACCGGCGGCATCCCCACAGCGGGGAGGGTCAGCAGGATCACGATGCAGCGGCTGAACGGCATGCTGACGAGCACCGCCGCGCCGAACCGGCCGGCCACGCGTCCCTCGTCTTTGAGGAGCGGATCGAAGGTCGCCGCGCCCCACGTGCCGGCGACGACCAGTGCGGCCATCGCAAGCCCCTCGGCGAGCGCCGAGCCCATGGGTCGGCCGTCAAGGGCGATGGCCCCCCCGAGCGTCCACAGGATCCACATGGGGGCCACGAGCGTGACCCACCCCTTCCAACGCCCGACCGCCGTAATCGCCGCCGACGCGATCGCCCCGGCGAGCACCCCGGCGAAGGGCGGGGCGAACGCGAGGGATGACTCCGAGAGCGCGACCGTTGCGAACCGCCACAGGAGGCACCCCAGGGCGACCCCGGCCACCGCAACGATGCTGGGCCGATTACCCTCGGCAATCCCCCACCCGGCAAGGGCGCATGCCGCAGTGCCCAGAGCCAAGGCCGCCACGAGCCCGAGGTCCCATGCGAAGGGTGCGGGCGCCTCCCCCACGGCCAGCGCATAGGTCACCAACGCGAGGGCGGCCACGAGAGCCCCAAGCGCGGCGGGTGCACGCCAGCGCGTGAGCAGCGACAGGCCTGCGAGTACGGCGGTGACGATCGCCAGTCCCCACAGGGCTCCCGTGATTTCCTGCATGCCGTCGACCTGGCGGCTCATCCCCAGGAGCACGATGCGCACGAGGATCGGTGTCAGGACGATCGAGCCGAGCAGAGACACTGTTTCGGGTTGCTTCCACGCACGGATCAGGGCCGCGGTTGCCGCTGTGCCTCCCACGAGCAACGCCCCCAGGACCGAGACCTCCACGGTCCAGTTCGACAGGTCCTGCGCCGACAGGTCGAGGAACGCAAACAGTCCGAGCAGGAACACGGTCCCCGACAGGGCTGACGCGGCGCGGTCCCACTTCTCCCGGGTCACCGCCGCGAGCAGCACCGTCAAGATTGCGAACACGTACGGGCGCAACGCGTGCTCCGCGCCCCACGGTCCCACGACAAAGGGAATCATCGCCCCGGCAAGCAGCACCGGTTGCGCAATCGGCTTACCGCCCAACGTGCGCGACATCGCCACGAGCAGTACGCCGAACGCGACGATGTGCGCGGTACCGGACAGCCCGCCTCTGGCCAGGATCGCGAGCGCGGCGGCCCCGAGGAGCAGCACGGGTGCCAACACGCATTGGGGGTCCCACGCGTTCGCCACGTGTGTGCGGCCGTAGGCATACGCGGCGAGCAGCGCGGTGCCCTCGATCGACAGCACCATCCACCAGCCGGGATGGCCCATGCCCTGCGACGGCAGGAGCACGACCAGGGCGAGAATGAACAGCACGCACGCTTCGCGGAACCAGTTCTGACGAATCACGATCAGCGCGGCGGGCACGAGGATGAGCGCGTGCAGCCCAAGGTGGAGCACCACTTTGCCCTCGTTGAGAGGCATCAGCGCACCCGCGAAGCCGCCCAGGACGCCGATGTAGAAGAACGCTTGGGACGCCCGCCAGCTGCTGTACGCGAGGTTGACGAGGCTGAGGGCGGTGAACAGCGCGACGAGCGTCTCCCCCTCGTACAGGTTCTGCGCGAGGTGTCCGGCGGCGAACGTGAGGTACAGGCCGCACGAGCCGATGCCCGTGAGCAGCTGCCCAAACTCCTCTCTCTCGTCGCGCTTGGCCTGGCCCACGACGATGAACGCCGCGCACAAGATCACGCCACCCCAGAAGATCATCCACGGCGTGACGATCCCGTGCTGGAATGCGAGGTTCACGCCATAGCCGATGGCAAGAATGGTGACCAGCGCGCCCGCCCAAGGCAGCAACCGCCCGCCGAGTTGGTATTCGGTGTCCTCCGCGGCGACGGGTGTGGCCTTCGCGCGAGGCTGGAAATCAAACCGCGGCGCCCCGGCAACCACGGGCGGCGGCCCGGCGTGCAGGGCCTGAGGCGGGGGCGGAGGGGGGACCGAGCGCGGCAGCATCCCGAGGCGGCCCTCGACGCGCAGCAGCCGCGCCTCAAACGCCTCCAGTCGTCGAGCCAACTCGTCGGGGTCGTCCATGCTCTCAGGGCAAGGACGCGGCACGAGGAACATAGGTTGCGAACGATGCGGGGTTGGGAGTCGGAATTCTCGGCCACAATGGAAGCATGAAACCGCGCGAGTTCACCGCAGACGAGGCACGGGCGATCGGCGACGAGATCGGGGTGGATTGGGCCGTCACCGATTTTGAGCAGTTTCGGGCTGGCCTGGCCATCGAGTTGGAGCACGGAAGCCAAGACCCGAGGACCAATGTGACCAACGACGACCCCGCGCTCACGGGCAAGATCGCCTGGGCCCACCTCAACGAGATTCCCGACTACTACACGCGGCTCACAGAAATGGAACGGCAAGCAGGTTCTTAGAGCAGGGTGCTGAAGAAGGCCGACGCACCCGTGCCACCCTCGTGTCGGGGGTGCTTTCGCCGAGAGTTCGCACCTCACGCACCCCCAAGATGAGGGTGGCACGGGATCGGAAACGTCCGTGGCGCGAGAACATAGGGTGCAGACCCCTTCTTCAGCACCCGGCTAGATTAGTAGCGTCCGATCGGGTCGCTGGCATCAAACGTCGTTTCCAAATCTCGATCCAATGCCTCGTCCTCATTCTTCCAAGCGGCTCGTGAGCGAACCAACTGCACACCTTTGCGTAATGCCACGACGAGAAGGGTCGCGCAAACCCAACCGGCAATGATCCATCTGGCGGGCATTTTGCGTTGCGTTGCCGGCTTTGAGGCCCCTTGCAAAAGTTCCAGGTAGCCTTTCATGCAATCACCTTCCCACTTGCTTGCGTCGCTTGAGTCCACTGCGCCATGCCGTTCTTGTGGCACCCTGTCGGATACCTGATATCGAGGGGGTTTTCGTCTTTCGCCCAGCCCCGCAGGCTCTGCCTCGCTCGGTGCAAGCGACTCTTGAGCGTGCCCTCGGGGATGCGGAGGATGTCGGAAATCTCCTTGTAACTCAGGTGGTCGTCGTAGTACATCTGGAGCACCGACAGTTGGTCTCCCGGCAGCGTCTTCACGAGGCTCCTGATGTTTTGCGAGAATTCCGCCTTCGCCGCCAGCGCATAGGGCGAGTCCGATCGGTCAACGAGTTGCTTGAAAACCTGTCCATCTTGGGCTTCCTGTGCGGCATCCAGGCTGTCGACCTTCCCCAACCGATTCTGCTTCAAACAATTGTCGTAGAAGCAGTGCCTTAGGATTGTGAACATCCATGTGGTGAAAGAGGACCTTGCTTGATACCGGTGGATCCCGCGGGAGATGCGGATAAAGGTTTCGGAAACCAGGTCGGAAGCCTCTTCGACGTGCTGGGTCAATCGGAGCGCATATCGGTACAACGCCCTCGAATGCTTGCGCAACAGTTCGTTGATGGCATAGGCGTCGCCCCGTTGACACCTTTCGATGAGAATGCTGTCGGACAGTGGCTGAGTGTTCATTTCACGAATTCCTGGGGATCCCGCGCCTCGTACCTGGTCGATAGCAAGGTGGACCTGTGCTCCCATGATTCCGCAGCCAAGGCGTGGCAAACAAGTCTGCAATGCGCTGTCCATGGACTGACTGACAGCCCAACGAAAGACGTCCGCGCCCCTCGCCCCGGAGCTCCGGCGATCGGGGTGAGGGGCCCAAACGACGACCCACAAACGACGCCCGACCCCCCTACAGCCCGAACGGCCTCTTCGACTTCGGCTTGTCCACAAACGCCGCCTGGATCGCCGACGCCTCGAACCCGCCCGGCACGGCACCCGTTCGCGCGTAGGCGAACACCGCCACGGTGTACACGCCGGTCATGCTCGATCCCACGGTGGCGAGCGTCAGCCAGTACAGCACGCTGATGGCCGTGGCCAGACCGATCACGATCGCGCTGCCCGTGAAGAACGACGCGAACAGCACCGGCAGGGGCAGGAGGGCAAGGAGGCCGATGGCGTACGAGATGCCCACGTTGCCGATGATCGACTCGCCCCACGTCTTCTTGATCACCGCGAACGAGCCCTTGACGGCATCGATGGGACCCACGCCCTCCAGCACGAGCATCGGCACCGTGAAGAACGTGACGATGTTCCAAGCGGCCCCGAACAGCCCGACCACGATGCGCCCGATGAACCCCGTGCGCTCGGCGATCGCGTTGAGGATCGTGCCGACCGTTGCCGACAGTAGCGCCCACCCGAGAATCGCGCCAAAGTGGGACTTTGCGGCATTGATCCCATCGCCGAACTCAGCCGGCCGCCCGTTCAACGCCTCGTTGGCGCAGTGCACCAGTGCCGAGTTGAAGAAGATGACCACGAAGTAGCTGACCAGGTAGTACAGGAACAGCACGGGATACGCATACGCGGGCGGGTTCTCGAGGTTCTCGAATCCGATGGTGTACGCCAGCGGCACGAAGAACGTGGCCGTGACCAGCAGCGCCGCGACCGTCGACACGATCGGAAACACCGCCAACCCCGGGTTGCCCCGCAACACCGCCCAACTCTGCTTCGCCAAAGCCCAACTGCGCTCGAATCGTCCCATGTCACCCATGATAACGCAACACGGTCCAACAAGGTGGCTTCGGCGTCTCGCCGATTCCGACCAACGCCACCCAGGAGACACCCAGGCCAAAGTTTCATCTCCAGTTGCATCCTGCGAGCGTGAAAGCCCGATTCCGACCGAAGCCACCCAGGCCCAAGTTTCATCTCCAGTTGCATCCTGCGAGCGTGAGACGATCCGCGCCCCTCGTAACTTGCGGCCGCCGCGCTAGGTAGAGAAGGGTTGGACCACTGCCCGAGCATCACCAGGTGACTGGCGGTCCGCGTCGGTCAAGCCAGTAAAATTGCTAGAAAATCGCGGCCGACGGTTTCATTCGACACGAAGTGCTTTAGGATGAGGTGGTAAGTCCTGTTTGATTTGGGGGGAATTTTTGATGAGACGTTTTCTGTTGTGTGCATGTGCAGTGGGTGGCCTTGGCGCGGTTTCTGGCGCGGCGAGCCTCAACCTGAGCTACAGTCTCGCGCCTTCAGGTGGCCTCTGGGTCTACGACCTGACTCTTAGCGTCGACACTTCCAGTTCGGGGTGGTCGGCTGGAATGGGTTGGACCTGGGTCACGTTTGGCGATGTCCCCAACAACGGCACTTCGCCGCTCAGTGATTTCGCCGTCACATCGGGATTCCCGGTCGGTCCGTGGGGGAGCCTCTCGTTCTCGTCCGGTGGCCACAACGGTCCCACGTTCCTTTTTGACTCCGCCAACAGCATCACCTACTGGGTCCCGACTTCCGCGTCCGACACGGTCACGTGGTCTGGCACGTCGGCGTTCCACGCGACGCCCGGTTCGCTGCAGTTCAGCGAGTTGCTCACCCAGGGCGGTGCCACGCGCGACGAGTTCAAGGACATGCTCGAGGTCGTGCCAGAGCCCGCATCGATGTTGATTCTCGGCGGTCTGATCCCGATGGTCCTCCGCAAGCGCCGCGCGCGCAAGTAGGCCCCGACCCATCCCGTGCGGGCCCCAGGCCTCCCCGCCCGCACGGTATAATCCCCCCTTCGGTCGGGGATGTAGCTCAGCTGGGAGAGCGCTGCAATCGCACTGCAGAGGTCGTGAGTTCGAATCTCATCATCTCCACCAGGTTCCATTTGGTCTTTTAGAG
>CAYJMZ010000123.1:0-8200 GCA_964370995.1 uncultured Fimbriimonadaceae bacterium
ACGTTGAACTGGTCCATGCCGCCGATCATCGCCACCTTGCCGCCAAAGAAGTCGCGCACGAGGGGAGGGTCGTCGATGTTGCCCCCGACCCCCGGCGGCCAGAGCGTCTCCGAGGCGTCGTACTCCATCGCGATCGCCTCCTTGCTCAGGCGCGCGACGGGCATGTGCTTGTCGATCAGTTCGACGTCCTGGGGGCGCTTGATGAGGTATTCGGTGATCCACGTGGTGCGGTCGTTCGCCTCGGTCTTGTAGGTCAGCACGCCCTTGGGGGTGGTCACGGTGTGGTGCACGACGCGGTGCAGGGGGTTGGAATCCACCAGATCCGCCCCGTCGCGCCAATCGGGCACGGACACGACGAACTTCTCGGCGTCGGGGATCCGGAACTGGCCCATGGCCCCCCAGTACTGGATCGAGGCGTCGAGACCGCAGATCTTGTAGGCGTCGAGGGCGTCGACGCCACCCATGAAGTTCTTGAGGTGGTAATCCTGCCACTGGTGGATCGTCGCCGGCAACCGGTCGGGCTTCTTAAGGTGTAGCGCTGCGAGCATGCGTTCTTTGGGGGTCATGCTGTTGGCGAGTGTAGCGGGTTTGGGGGGTGGTGGGAGGAAGCCTGCACTTGTCAACTGCGAGAACAGCCTCTACAATGAGGTCTGATTGCAGGAGAAGGGAAATGAACGAAACACCACGAAACGCACCTCGCTGGGCGTTCTTGATCGCCGTCCTCGCGATGCTCTTTCTCGTGCTCGCAGCGCCGAGCCAGGAGACGCATCCCACGACCCCGGAGCTGTCGAGCGCCGAGGCCAGCATCGACCTAAGCATCGAAGACTCCATGAGGCGTGCTTCGGATGCGCTTAGGGCTGCGGGTCTGATCCTCCACAAGCCGTTGCCGAAGACCATCGGCGCTAGCAACGAGTGGGTGTTCGCGCTCATCAACTGCGAAAGGAGCGGCGCCATGACGCGCGTGATTGCGACGGTCGCCTCGAATCCCACGAAGCGCGGCGAGTCGTATCGCGTGTGCATGTTTCTGATCGAGTTCATGAAGACCGGCAGGGTCCCCGCCAACTCGGGCCTGACCGCAAGCGTGATCGGCGTGTGGGAGTGGAGTTGGGCGAACGCGATCGGCTCGGGCAAGAGCAAGGTCACCCTGGCGCCGGACGGGAAGGTCACCAGCCCAGACCCGGGCTGGACGCCGGGGGACTGGTGGATCGAGAACGGCAAGGTGTTGGTGTACTGGCCCTCGCCGTTTCCAAAGACGAATCTGCACTACGTGATGCAGTTCACGCTTTCGCCCGACGGCCGGACTATGTCCACCGCTGCGGGGAACTACTATTACAGTTCGGTGTCTGCGGCAAGAGTCGGCGATGTTCCTGGCGCCGCGAATCCGCCTTCCGTCGGCGGGGGAACGCCTCCCGCTGCCGATGTGGTTGAGTTGGCCGGCGCGTGGAAGCGCGATTCCGATGGCTACCTCGCCTTGGCGAGCGGCTCGGGAAGCAGCTATATCCTCACAACCACCAAGGCGTCCGCCGCCTGGGAGCATGTCTTCAAACCGGGCGGGGTGGTCGGCAGGTTTGAGCGCACCGGACCGAAGACGTCCAAGGGCAAGCAGCTCTGGAGCGGGGGACCCGACGATTGGCGCGACGTGACGATGACCTTTTCCGATGCCGACCACTTCACATTCAGCGACGGCTCGGGCTCTTGGACGAGGGTTGGCGGGGCGCCTCCCACGACCGGCGGCGCAACGGGCGGTGGAGGCGGCACTTCAGGAACAGGTACGGGCGACGCTTCCTTTGGCGCCAAGGTGGAGGACGTCTGGATGCAGTTCGGCGCGCCCAAGCTGCCGCCGGCGCCCCTGCCGCTGCCTCCTGTGGGGGCAAGGAACAAGAAGCCCGAGAGTCTCGACCTGCTTGCCTGGTTGCGCCATGGCGGCGAGCCCACTGCCTATGAAGGGGAGCCACAGGGGGGGCGTCCTGCGTGCGAGCTCGTCTCCGTCACGGTGGAGCACGTGCCCGATAGGGCTGGTCCCGACCTATACGACGGCCAGATGCAAGTGAACGTCAAGCTCAGCAACGAAGGCCAAGGCTATGTCGCGGACGTGTACGTGGGCGGCTATCTGGACTTCCCCGAAGACCCGTCCGGTGGCGGCGCAAAGAACGAGGGGGTGCGCGGCATCAGCTATGACGGCTGGGTACCGGCCTACGCCTTCACGCGCTTGCACAGGGAAACGGATTACGATTCGCCGCAGAGAGGCAAGCTCCGCCGATACGCGTTCAACATGCCCAAGGTCTTGCCGGCGGCCATTCGCGTCGAGCTCAACGAGCAGCTGCCCTCAGGCGGCACGCGCTTTGACGGAAAAATGGAGACCCAGTTCAACATGCCGTTCCAGGACTATCGGGTGTCGGGTGTTGTCGCCGGCAAGGCCGGAAACAAGATCACGCTTGTGGCGGCCATGCTGGAAGGCGGCGCCTCGGAAATCCACTTCGAATTGCCGGTCGGTGACAACCCCAAGGACTCCAGCTCCGACATCAACATTCGCCTCATAGCGAAGGATGGGGATTCCGAGATCCGAAGAAAAGTGGACATCGCCCTTTCGGGGAAGGAGCGGTGGAAGGAAGCCAAGATCGACGTTTGGCCGGCGTTCCGCGACCGCGACCATCGCAACAACCAGTACTGGCCCAACCTGCCCAACGGAGGCTACACCCACAGGGAACCGGTTTGGCTCGGAGGGTTCGACTGAGGCCTCACGCGGGTGTGTCCCGCTAGGTAACATTCCACCGAAGCGGCGCCACCGACCTCGGTGGCCGCAAGGCCAGGGGGGCCGGACGTCGCGGGAGGAAAAGCAATGACTCGCATCCACCTCGTTGGAGCGCTTGGCCTGGCTATCGCCGTCGGCACGATTTACGCGTCTCCGCCTTACCAGAAGGCCGCAGGCGTCGGCCTGCCGGGAATCACGACAAAGGACGCCTTTCCGAAAGGCTGCGTGAGCTGCCACGTCAAGAAGGCGCCCGCCGGAGACCTTCGCGTAAATACAGGCTTGAAGAAGGTCAAGGGCCATCCCGACGTGGCGGGCATGGTCAAGACCGTGCCCAAAGACTGCGGAATGTGCCACAAGGCCGGTCCCACCCCCGCCCCGCTGAAGACGGCGCTGCACAAGGTGCACTACGGCAAGAAAGGGGCGAGCTTGTTCGTCAAGAAGTACCAGGGCTCGTGTCTGAGCTGCCACTCTCTGAACACGAAGACGGGCGCGATGACGACGAAGTCCGGCCCAAAGAACTGGTAACGGGCCGGGTAAATAGTGTATGATACACTATTATGGGGTGAGGGGCTCCGGCTCTCATCGTCCGGCAGGAGCGCGTTGCCCGACATCTTGTGGGCCGCGTTGCTGGATCTGCCCGGAGCCCCTCACCCTTGCCCCATAGAATGGTGCTGAAGAAGGGGCTTGCACCTTTTGTTCTCGCGCCATGGACGTTTCCGATCCCGTGCCACCCTCATCTTGGGGGTGCGTGTGGTGCGAACTCTCGGCGAAAGCACCCCCGACACGAGGGTGGCACGGTTGCGTCCGCCTTCTTCATCACCCTGCTAGAATGAGGCCCAGAGGTGGCAACATGAGACTCTCTGCAACCTACGGACTTCTCGGCGTCTTCGCCATAACCTCCGTATCCGTTTACGCTCAAATCGGGCGGCCGAAGATCAACCCTCGCATATCCGGGGAAGCCCCCCAGATCGTGCAGGCCCGCGGCGGCCTGGCGACCCCCCAGGAACGAGCACCGTCCGAACCGTTCGGTTTCTTCGTGCGCGGTGGCGTAGCCGGAGCCGCGGACGGGTTCGGAAAGGCGTACAAGAAGACTATCGACAAGAGCCAAATCGCGGGGCCGTTGGAGCTTTCGGTCGACCGCTTGACGGCAGGCACCGACAGGTACCTCGAGATCATCGGACCCGACAACGTGGTGCCCGGCGCCGCCAAGCTCGGATCGTCCAGCGCCCCGAACCCAGGCAAATACGTGCGCCTCCACTTCAAGCCGTTCAGGGCGAACGTCCCGCACTTGTTGCTTTGGCACGTGGACAACTACCACAAGGGCAATGCGCAGACCTACGTCATCAAGGGCAGCGGCATCAACGTCAAGCACGAGGCAAAGGGCGGGGCCAACCAGCCTATCGGGGTGGTTGTTGTTCCGACCGACACGACGCCCCTCACGATCACCCTGAGCGCGTCGTCGGGCTACTGGTGGCGCTTCTTCGGCGTAGAGGTCTCGATGCTGAAGGACTAGTGTCCCGAGTCATTGACTCCGGACACTAGTTCCCTGAGTTTCAGAGCGGGTCAATGATGCCGCCGACCTGCCCCGCAATTGTGCTGGTTTTGGCGCTTCCGCCATCCCGTGCTGCCGCCGTGTCTTTTACTTGCCCAAGGTTCCGAGGAACCTTGAGGGGGCCTCGGAGGGAGCACACATGAGAAGGTCTTTTTGCGTTGCAGGCGCGCTTCTTGCCACATTCACGCTGGCGACCGCCCAGGTCAACCCGCCCGCCTGGTGGGATAGCCAGGATCCGAATGCTGCCTATGGGAGCTTCAACTTTGGCGACCCGAACAACCTCTTCGAATGGGATCAAGATTCCTTTTGGCCCTTTGGCAACCCGCAGGTCACCTCGGGCGGGAACCTCCTTTACTATGCCGGGTCCGGTGGCCACACGGGCTTGATCGGAGTGGAGCAAAACGACGTAGGTTGGATCGACTTCTTGTTCCTTAACGAACACCGGTCCGATTGGGTCAAGCACGTCTGGTTCCAGTTTGAGTCTAGGCTGAACGTGGGATCCTCATTGGGCTTCACAGTGGAAGCCGAACCGGGCTCTCAACAAAGCAACCTGCAGTTCCTGGTCGAAGACCTGGGGGATCGTTGGTATCGAGACACGTGGAGCTTCGACTACTTTCCGCAGCCCGGTTGGGAGCGGATTCGGTTTGAAATCCACGGCACGTATGATCCTGGCACCTACATCGACACATTCTCCTTCGGGACTTTCTGCGAGCCGGTTCCCGAGCCGGGTTCTCTTGCCGCCTTGTGTCTGGGAGCGATGGCCCTTCTTCGGCGGCGGCGGGAATAGCCTGCGAGGGTGCTTTCGTTCGGGGCCCTTCACTTGTCAGCGCTCCGGGTACTCCGCCGCTGACGCCCGCCATTGGTTTAAGGGTCCCCCGCCGCAGTCCAAAGCGCTTCGCGCGGGCGGGGGGCTACGGCTGGGGCTACGGCTGGGCTGTTCGGAATTTCTCGTGCACAATCGCCAGAATCACGTCCTCCCGCTTTGTGGCCTCCGCGTCGATTTCGGTGGCGCGCTTGACCAGCCGGTCCACGAAGACCCTGTCCTCGACCCCGGCCGAGTTGATCTGCACGTTGAGGAACGCCCCGCGCACCGCGGCCCGGGCGCACAGCGCTCCGACGCCCGCGTCGCTGACGGAGTTGGGGTTGCCTTCGGACGCCATCGCTGCGAGGACCTCCATGGAGCGCAGCGAGGCCTCCATAGTGAGGAGGGGGACCTGCATGGCGTCCTCGGTGCGGCGTTGCACGGCCTCCTTTTGCGCCGCCAGCTCCTCATCAGAGCCCTTGGGCAGCCGGAAGGCGGCCATGAGCTGGTCGAAGGCGCGCGTGTCCTCGTCCACCAGCCTCAGCAGCTCGTCGCAGCACGCCTGGCCGCGCTCGGCCCAGTCGGAGAACTCCTCCCACCTCGCGTCCCATCCGCGTTTGTGGCTCGACAGGTTGGCGACCATCGCGCCGAGGGCCGCGCCCAGGGCACCCGCAAGCGCGGCAACGGAGCCGCCTCCCGGAGCGGGCGATTCCGAGGCGACCTTGTAGGTGAAGCGCTCGACGTCCAGATCGACGAGCCTCGTGATGCCCCGATCCCGCAGGGCGCGCTCGATGATGCGTTCATCGGGGTCGAACGGCGCCAGCTCGTCCAGCCCCATCGTCTTCGCCGCGATGCGGATCAGCTCCGAATCCGGAACGCCGGTGGAGCGCTTCTGCTTCTTTAGGAAGTACCTGCCCGCCGCGAGCATCGCCCCCAAAGGCACGAGCCCGATCAGTTCCGAGCCCGTGACGCGCAGCCCTCGCAGCCCGGCCTTCTCGCAGCACGTGTCGTAAACCTCGTGCAGCGGCGTGTCGCGCAGGTTCGTGAGGTTGATGGAGACCTGGGCGAACCCGTACTCCTCGATGAACCACCCGATGGCCTTCGTGTTCTTGAGCGCCCCGGGCTTGTGCACGGGATCGCCGCTTGCGTCCCGCACGATCTTGCCGGTGAGAGGGTCGCCCTCGCGGAGTGCGCGGCCTCGCTCCCGGATGTCGAAGGCCACCGCGTTTGCCCGCCTCGACGAGGTCGTGTTGAGGTTCACGTTGTAGGCGATTAGGAAGTCGCGCGCGCCCACGGCTGTTGCCCCCGACTTCGGTTGGAGCGTCGCAGGCCCGAAGTCGGGCTTCCACGCCGGGTCCTGCAGCCGCTCGGGCAGCCCCTCGTACTCCCCACTCCGCACCGAGGACAGTTCGCGCCTCTCCTCGCACGCGGCGGCTTCGCCGTACAGAAACACGCTCAGCCCAAGCTCGTCCCCGAGTCTGCTGCCCAAGCCCCGCGCGAGTTCGGCGACCTCCTCCATCGAGATCCCGGCGATCGGGACCAGTGGGCACACGTCCAGCGCGCCGAAGCGGGGATGCTCGCCGTGGTGGCGGGCCATGTCGATCCGCTCGGTGCCGACCTTCGCCGCCTGGAACGCCGCCTCGCAAACCGCCGCCGGAGCGCCCGCGAAGGTGTACACGGTGCGGTTGGTCGACTTGCCGGGATCGACGTTGAGAAGCGTCGCCCCCTCCACCAAGGAGATCGCCTCGGCGATCGCGCGGATCACGGACTCGTCGCGCCCTTCGCTGAAGTTGGGAACGCACTCGATCAACGGCTGGATCATCGTTGCACGAGTATACAGAGCTGGGATCAGGGATCGGGGATCGGGGATCGGGGATCGGGAACCGGGAATCGGGGCCGCCGCACTCCAAAGCGGGTTCGTGCCAACATCAAGCCCGGCACGACATGACGGCGCGGCAGAAGGTTCTCGACATCCTCGACAAGCAGAATAGCGGTTCGCCCGGCTACTGGACCGGGAACCCGCACCCGGACACGTTGCCGCTTTACCTCTCGCAGCTTGGCTTGCCGGATGCCGAGTCGCTTTACACCCACTTCGGCGACGACGTGCGCTGGATCCCTTCAGACTCCGCCTACAAGCATCCCGAAGGAAAGCCGCCGTTCGACTACTACGGCGGGAAGGACCGGGAGAGCCTGAACATGCCCGGGGTGTTTGCCCTCTGCGGGTCGGTTTCCGAGGTCGAGGCCTACCGATGGCCGGACCTCGATTGTCTGGACTTCACCGAGGTGTTGGAGCAAATCGGCTGGCATGCGGGCCATGGGGTTTGGACTGGCCTGTGGTCCCCCTTCTTCCACGACATCGCCGAGTTCTTCGGGATGGACAACTACTTTATGGGCATGTTCGACCGCCCCGAGATCGTCGATGCGGTCACCGATCGCGTGGTGTCCTACTACGAAGCGGCCAACGAACGGTTCTTCACCGCGCTGGGAAACAGGGCGGACACGTTCTTCTTCGGCAACGACTTCGGGACGCAGCGCGGGCTCATCCTCTCACCGGAGCTTTTCGATAGGTTTGTGCTGCCAAGCATGGAGCGATTGATCGGCGTCGCCAAGCGGCATGGCAAGCGGGTGCTGCTGCACTCGTGCGGGTCCATCGCGGAGGTGGTCCCGAGGCTGATCGACGCAGGGGTCGACGGTTTGCACCCGTTGCAGGCGCTCGCCGCGGACATGCAGGCCGATCGCCTCGCGCGGGAGTTCGGCAAGCACATCGCCTTCGTGGGCGGGGTCGACACGCAGCGGCTTCTGGTGGAGGGCACCCCCGCGCAAGTTCGCGACGAGGTCATGCGACTTCGCGAGGCGTTCGGGCCGAACTACGTCGTCAGCCCGAGCCACGAGGCCTTGCTGCCGAACGTGCCCGTTGACATCGTGGCGGCAATGGCGGCCGCAGCCCGCGAGTAAACCCTCGGCGGACTGGTCAACGGCGACGGACTGCTAACTGGAGTCTTGGCGCTGACCCGGGTATTGCACGGGTATGGGAGTGTGCGAGCTTGGAGGCCGTTGCTCGGAGTTGAATGTGCGCAGTTCGGGCCCTAGTGGC
>CAYJMZ010000124.1:0-8170 GCA_964370995.1 uncultured Fimbriimonadaceae bacterium
GAGTTCACCGGCGTGGCGGGCCAATTGGCGGAACGGATCCAACTCAATTCGCTGTCCTAGAATCGTTAGGTACCCTAATCAAAATCGGGCCAAGCCGCCATGGGCATCGCTCTCGTTCTGTTTTGGATTCTGCTCGTCTGGGGGCTCATTGATGGGGACCTCTACGCACGCGAGGCAGTCGTCTTCGGGCTCATCTGGGCGCTGTTGTTGGCAGGGATCATCGCGTTTCCGACGGCATTCGTGTGGTTTGTCGTGCCCCTGGTGCTCCTCGACATCGTGCTGCTCTTCAAAGTTGTGGGCACGGACATCCTCATCCACTAGGCGAGCGCCCCACCCGCTTGAAATCTCCCGCCCATCTGCGCCCATCTGCGGTTACATCCCAATTAGCACCCCGACAGAATTGCGGACACTGAGGTTCGTTTCTAGGACGTGGAAAACACCCCGGCCCCCGGACTCCAGAGAGAGATACCCTTAACACAAAGTGAGAAACGAGCCTTCAGACCTGACCGCAAGACCCGATCTTGGCAGCGAGCGCAGAACCGGGCCGGAGCGGTTGCAGCGCCCCATCTACCTGGACCTCCTTCCTCCGTGCAACCAAGCGTGCCCTGCGGGTGAGAACATCCAGGCGTGGCTTGCGCTGGCCTCGGAGGGCAGATACCGCGAGGCGTGGGAGACCATCGTGCGCGACAACCCGATGCCCGCCGTGCACGGGCGCGTCTGCTACCACCCCTGCGAGGTGTCCTGCAACCGCGAGAAACTCGATGGCGCGGTGAGCATCCACGCTGTGGAGCGCTTCTTGGGCGATCTGGCGCTGCAGGAAGGCTGGAAGCTGACGTGCGCGCCTCCCACAGGCAAGAAGGTCCTCGTCGTGGGTGCCGGGCCGAGCGGGCTGTCCTGCGCCCATCACCTCGCGCTGAGCGGGCACGAGGTCGAGATTCGGGATGCGGGCCCGTTGCCTGGCGGCATGATGCACTTTGGCATTCCCGCGTATCGCCTGCCGCGCGAGGTGCTCGAATCGGAGGTCCGGCGGATCGAGGGTTTGGGCGTGCGGATCGTGCTCAACCACAAGGTCGAGAATCTCGCGCTCGAAAGGGAGGGCTTCGACGCCGTGTTCGTGGCGGTCGGGGCCCATCTGGGAAGAAAGACCGAGATTCCCGCGCGCGATGCCGGCAAGATGCTCGACGCGGTGCAGTTTCTGCGGGACTTCGAGATGGGGAACGCCCCCAAATTAGGGCGCCGCGTGGCCATCTACGGTGGCGGAAACACCGCGATGGACGCCGCCCGGGTTGCCCGCCGGATGGGCGTCGAACCGCTCATCATCTACCGCCGCGACCGCGAGCACATGCCCGCCCACGGGTTCGAAGCGGACGAGGCGCTCGCCGAAGGGGTGAAGATCCACTGGCTGCGCACCATCAAGTCGATCCAAGACGACGAGTTCACAGTCGAGATCATGGAACTCGACGACAAGGGCCGCCCCGTGCCCACAGGAGAGCTCGAGACGCTCAGCGCGGACGACCTGATTCTCGCCCTGGGCCAGGACACGGACACGGGGTTCCTTCGCGACGTCCCGGAGGTGGTCTTTGGCAAGGACGGCACGGTCGCGGTTGACGATCGCATGATGACGGGCTGTCCGGGCGTGTTTGCCGGGGGCGACATGGTCCCCGCACAGCGTACGGTCACCGTGGCGGTGGGTCACGGCAAGAAGGCCGCGCGCAACATCGACGCGTACCTCCGATCCGATCGCTACACCAAGGATGTGCGTTCCGACGTCGCCTCGTTCGACAGGTTGAATCTGTGGTTCTACACCGGAGCGGCGCAGCGGATCCAGGAGCAACTGGGCGCCCAACGGCGCAGCGCCAGCTTCGAGGAGGTCGTGCGCGGGCTGTCCGAGGAGCAGGCTCTCTTCGAATCCAAGCGGTGTCTGTCCTGCGGCAATTGCTTCGAGTGCGACGGTTGCTATGGCGCGTGCCCGGAGGACGCCATCGACAAGTTGGGCGTCGGCAAGCGCTACGCCGTGGATTACGCCAAGTGCACCGGTTGCGGAACCTGCTTCGAGCAGTGCCCGTCCGGCGCCATCACACTTATTGCGGAACCCGCCAAGGGTCAGGAAACAACAGGATGATCACGCCAGAACAAGCGCCGGCACCGACGAAGAACACCAGGGGGACCGAAACGGCGACCCTCGACGGCAACGAGGCGTGCGTCAACGTGGCGTTTCGGGTGAACGAGGTCTGCTCGATCTTCCCCATTACGCCCGCCACCTCCATGGCCGAACTTGCCGACCAGTGGTCGAGCGAGGGCAGGAAGAACATCTGGGGTACCGTCCCGGACGTCATCGAGATGCAGAGCGAGATTGGCTCTGCGGGGACGCTGCACGGCGCCCTCATGACGGGCTCCCTCGTGACCAGTTTCACGTCGTCGCAGGGCCTCATGCTGATGATTCCCAACATGTTCAAGGTCGCCGGTGAGCTGCTCCCCTGCGTGATCCACGTCGCCAGCCGGGCCATGTCCGCGCATGCGATCTCGATCTTCGGCGACCACCAGGACGTGATGGCCGCGCGGGCGACGGGATTTGGCCTGCTCGCGTCGGGCTCCGTGCAAGAGGCCCATGACTTTGCGCTGGTCTCCCAGGCTGCCACCCTTGAGTCGAGGGTGCCGTTCATGCACTTCTTCGATGGGTTCCGCACCTCGCACGAGGTGAACAAAATCTCGCTGCTGAGCGACGATCAGATCCGCGCGATGGTCGGCGAGGAGCTGCTGCTGGCGCATCGAGATCGGGCGATGAGCCCAGACAAGCCGGACGTGCGCGGCACCGTTCAGAACCCCGACGTGTACTTCCAGTCGCGGGAGGCGGGCAACGCGCACTTCGCGCGGTGCCCCTCGATCGTGCAGAACACGATGGACTCGCTTGCGCAGCTCACGGGCCGCAGCTACCACCTCTTCGACTACTTCGGCCATCCGGAGGCGGAGCGCGTGATCGTGCTCATGGGCTCGGGTGCCGAAGCCGTGCGGGAGACCGTCGAGTTCCTCACTGAGAAGGGCGAGCGCGTAGGCGTTGTGCAGGTGCGCCTGTATCGGCCCTTCGACGCGGCCGCGTTCGTTGCGTGCGTGCCCCCGTCCGTGCGCTCGGTCGCCGTTTTGGATCGCACTAAGGAGCTCGGCTGCGTGGGAGAGCCTCTGTATCTGGACGTCGTGGCGGCGTTCGTGGAGAGCCGCGGGGCGCGGGAGATTCCGCTTATCGTTGGCGGTCGGTACGGCCTTGGGGGCAAGGAGTTCCACCCCGGGATGGTGAAGGCGGTGCTCGACGAACTCGAGAAGGAGCGACCCAAGAACCACTTCACCATCGGGATCGTCGACGATGTCACCCACAGCAGTCTCGAGTTCGACCCCGCTTTCGCGGTCGAGTCCGACACCGTGCACCGCGCGATCTTCTACGGGTTGGGCGCGGACGGGACCGTCGGTGCGAACAAGAACTCGATCAAGATCATTGGAGAGGACCCCGCGTTCCATGCCCAGGCGTACTTCGTGTACGACTCGAAGAAGAGCGGCTCGCAGACCGTGTCGCACCTGCGCTTCGGACACGACCCCATTCGCTCCACGTACCTCATCCGATCCGCCCAGTTCATCGGGTGCCACCTCTTCGGGTTCGTGGACAGGATGGACGTGCTGGAGTGCGCCGCAGACGGCGCGACGCTCCTTCTCAACAGCCCGTTCGGCCCGAAGTCGGTGTGGGACCGCCTGCCGCGGTCGATGCAGGACACGATCATCGCCAAGGGCATTCGGCTGTACGTGATCGACGCGACGAGGGTCGCCCGCGACACGGGGCTTGGCGCGCGCACGAACACCGTGCTCCAAACCTGCTTCTTCGCCATCTCAGGTGTCCTTCCCCGCGAACAGGCCATCGCGAAGATCAAGGAGTCGATCCGCGCGACGTACGGGCGCAAGGGACAGGAGGTCGTTCGGAAGAACTTCGAGGCCGTGGACACGACCCTTGCGCAGCTGCATCAGGTCGAGATTCCGACGAAGGCCAGCAGTTCGCGCTTGTTGCTCAGGGTCGTCAGCGACGAGGCGCCGGAGTTTGTTCGCAGCGTGACATCGATGATCATGAAGGGCAAGGGTGACGAACTGCCTGTGAGTGCCCTGCCACTCGACGGCATCTACCCCAGTGGAACCGCAAGGTGGGAGAAGAGGAATGTCGCCGACTTCGTGCCCGTGTGGAGCTCGGACATCTGCATCCAGTGCGGCAACTGCAGCTTCGTGTGCCCGCACGGCTGCATCCGAACCCGACTGTTCGATCAGGTTGCACTCATCGGCGCGCCGACGGGGTTCAAGTCGTCTGTGATCGACGCCAAGGGTTTCCCCGAGACCCGCTACACGCTTCAAATTGAGATGGAGGATTGCACGGGTTGCGCGCTGTGCGTCGACGCGTGCCCCGTCAAGAGCAAGGAGAAGGCGGGGGTGAAGGCGATCAACATGGTGCCCAAGGTTGGCATCGAGGAGGCGAACCGGATCCAACTGGCGTTCTTTGCGACCTTGCCCGTGAACGACCGTGCGTACGTCGACTTCGCGACCGTCAGGGGTGCACAGTTCCTGGAGCCCCTATTCGAGTTCCCGGGCGCGTGCACCGGGTGCGGTGAGACGCCGTATCTCAAGCTCGGCACGCAGCTGTTTGGCGACCGCATGCTGGTCGCCAATGCGAGCGGTTGCAGTTCGGTGTTCGGCGGGTGCCTTCCGACGACGCCGTGGTCGGTCAACCACGAGGGACGCGGACCCGCGTGGGCGAACTCGCTGTTCGAGGACAACGCAGAGTTCGGTCTGGGCATGCGCATCTCCGCCGACAGGCACATGGCGTTGGCGCACTCCATCCTGCTGGACATGAAGCGGGATCTTGGCGAGGTGGTTGTCGATGACCTCATCCACGCCCCCCAGCGCCTGGAGTCCGAAATCCGCATGCAAAGGGCTCGTGTGGCGCAGCTGAAGGAGCGGTTGACCGAACTGGCCGCAGGCGAATCGGCGCAAACCCGGCTGCTGGCCAGGCGCTTGCTGTCCGTCGCCGACAACTTGGTTCGGCGCAGCGTGTGGATCGTGGGAGGCGACGGCTGGGCGTACGACATCGGCAGCGGAGGTGTGGACCACGTGCTGGCCAGCGGCCGCGACGTGAACCTGCTCGTGCTCGACAACGAGGTGTACGCCAACACGGGGGGGCAAGCGTCGAAGTCCACGCCGCTGAGTGCGGTCGCGAAGTTCGCGAACGCTGGAAAGAAGAGCGCGAAGAAGGACTTGGCGCTCCAGGCAATCGCGTACGGAAATGTATATGTCGCTCGGGTCGCACTTGGAGCAAACCCGCAGCAGACGCTCACCGCCTTCCGCGAAGCGGAGGCTTACTCCGGCTCCTCGCTGATCATCGCGTACTCCCACTGTATCGCGCACGGAATCAACATGGAGAAGGGCCTCGAACAGCAGAACCTGGCCGTCCACAGCGGCTATTGGCCCCTGATCCGGTTCAACCCGGAAGTCCGCGGCTCGGGCGAGAACCCGTTCATTCTCGACTCGGCGCGGCCGGGTCTCAAGCTGAAGGATTACACCGAAAACGAGCTGCGCTACCGGATGCTTCGGCACACGAATCCCAAGGAGGCCGACCGTCTGTACCGCGACGCGCAAGAGCATGTCGATCGCCACTGGGCGCTTTACGAGAGGATGGCTGAGTGAGGCCCCGCAATATGAAACGATCGCCCTAACTCCTCGCTCGGAAGAAGCAATCATGGACCTAACAACCACCTATTTGGGCCTCGAACTAGCCCACCCCATCGTCGCGTCGTCGTCGCCCCAGTCCAACAGCGTCGAGGGCGTTCAGCGTCTTGCCGAAGCGGGGGCCTCGGCAATCACGTTGTTCTCGCTGTTCGAGGAGCAGATTCGCCACGAGCAGGAGACGATCGAGTTTGTCGTGGGCCGAAGCACGTACAACTCCCCCGAGTCGCTCAGTTTCTTCCCCGAGCCAGGCGCCTACGACGTGGGGCCTGGCGAGTATCTGGATCTGATCCACGAGGCATCTCGCGCGGTGGACGTCCCGATCATCGGGAGCCTCAACGGGGTCACCGAGTTGGGGTGGATCGAGTACGCCAAGGACATGGTGCAGGCCGGTGCCAAGGCGCTGGAGCTGAACATCTTCTTCCTCCCGATGGACTTTAGACTCACGTCCCAGCAGGTTGAAGAGCAATACATCCAGGTCGTCCAATCCGTCAGCAAGGAGGTGCCCGTTCCCGTCGCGGTCAAACTGTCGCCCTTCTTCAGCTCGACCGGCAACATGGCCCAGAGGTTGGTCGAGGCCGGGGCCCAGGGCCTCGTGCTGTTCAACCGCTTCTATCAGCCGGACTTCGACCTCGAAACGCGAACCGTGGAGTCCCGACTCGAACTGAGCCGGACCTCCGAGATTCGGCTTCCCCTTCTGTGGATCTCGGCATTGTGCGGCAGGCTCGACTGCTCGCTCGCCGCAACGACCGGGGTGGAAGGAGCGGAGGAAGCGCTCAAATACGTGATGGCGGGCGCCGACGCCGTGATGACCACCTCCTCGCTGCTCCGCCACGGCGAAGGTCACCTCCGCACGATTCTGCAAGGCTTCGAGCAGTGGATGGATAAGCACGAATTCGAGTCGGTGACCCAGATGAAGGGCTCGATGAGCCTCGCCAACTGCGCAGAGCCCGAGGCCTTCGTCCGCGCGAACTACCTGAAGATGCTGCAGAGCTATCCGGGGGCCCCCACGCTGATCGAGTCCTAGCGCTGCGTCAACATTCAATCTTCGGGCAGGGGACTCGATGCGGTGTGGGTCCCAAAAGGGGCCGACCCGACGGAAGGGAAGCCTCTGCCTGACACACACAAGATCTCATCAAGCCCGGAACTCGTCTTTTTGAGCTTGACGGACATCTAGACATCCCCGGTGCGGAGGCATGAGAATCAGCACTCCCGGGCACGCCATGCTCCCATCTAAAACTTGAGTACCTATTGTGCCACGGCAATATATGGGGCACAATGCGGTGACTTGGCGTAGTCTCGCAGCGGCTGGAACCCATTCCGACGAAAGGGAGTAGGAATCACCGTATGCAGTGACTCTGGCGATCGCAGCCGAGCCCGGAACAAGAACTTCCTGGCAAGGCCAATTTGGCAAGGAGAAGAAGTTGAAGAAGATTCTGCTGGTGCTGGTCATTCTCGCCGCGCTCGCGGCAATTGCGTTCGGGGACCGTATGAAGGCCGGTCAGGTGCTGGTTAAGTTCCGAGTGCAGAATTCCGGTTCGAACGCTCGGGTCCACCGCGCGGTTGGAGGCAGGGTCATCGACCGCTTCCCCCAGATCGGCGTGGAGTTGGTTCAACTTCGGTCTGGCGTTTCCGTCAGTCAAGCGGTGACCCGCTACCGACGGTATGCGGCGGTTCTCTATGCGGGGCCCAACTACTACCGGGAGCTTCTATTCCGGCCGAACGATCCCTCCTATAGCCAGCAGTACCACCCCCGACGGGTGTTTGCGGAAGAGGGTTGGGATCTAACGAGGGGTGACAGCGGGACGGTCATTGCCGTGCTCGATACCGGCCAAGACTTGTCTCACCCGGATCTTCACGACAAGCTACTGCCCGGTTATGACTTCTCGGACAACGATTCCGACCCCAGTGATTATCAGGGGCATGGCACGCACACTGCGGGCATTGCAGCCGCGGACACGAACAACGGCATTGGCGTGGCCGGCATTGGCTTCGATTGCAAGATCATGCCGCTCAAGATCTTTCCAGAGGCGACCGTCTCGAACGTCATCCGCGCAGTCCTCTATGCGACCGATAATGGGGCCAACGTTCTTTCGATGAGCTTCGGCGGCGCGCCTCCTTCGCAAGCAGAGGAGGACTCGTATACGTACGCCCTCAGCAAGGACGTTCTGCCGATCGCTGCGGCGGGGAACGACAACACGAGCCAGAAAATGTATCCGGCGGCCTACGACGGCGTGTTGGCGGTCGGGTCCACCGATGCCAACGACCAAAAGTCTGACTTTAGCAACTTCGGCGCTTGGGTAGACGTTGCCGCTCCGGGGAGCGACATTTACAGCACGACGATGGGGGGTTCCTACGGTTTCAATAGCGGCACTTCCATGTCGTGCCCCGTTGTAGCCGGATATGCGGCGCTGCTGTACTC
>CAYJMZ010000125.1:0-8163 GCA_964370995.1 uncultured Fimbriimonadaceae bacterium
CCAGCAGCCAGGCCGGCAGCGGCCAGTCGCGCGGCGGCGTCGGCGCGGCCGGACCTGAGGTCGCGATGCTGAGCACGACGTTCTGGGGCAGCGACGGCTGCCGCCGCACGACCGGAACGACGCCGGCCGCCACGCCGCCCGAGAGTTGGCCGGAAACCGCCCAGATCGCTCCGCCGCCGATCCCCGCCGGCCGCCACACCGGCCGGGCCGGCAGCGAGTGGGACACCGAGCTCACCACATCGGGCCGCTCGTGTGCCCACTCTGCCGCCTCGACACCCGCGCGTACCGGCACGCGACCGCCCCCGACCTCGATGGTCGCCACCACCGTGCCCTCGCGGATCGCCGCGGCGTTGGCGAGTGCGAACTCGGCGAGGTAGGTGCCGCCGGTCGCCCGCGGCAGTGCGGCCACAGGGCTCGCGGCCGAGAGCTCGACCTGCGCCCGATCGGGCGGCGGCAGTTGCGCCGGGCCCAGCGCCAGCGTGGCCAGGCACCACGCGCGGCCGGCCCCGGCCGCAGGGAGAAGCGGCGCCGCGGCGGCCCCGGCCCCCCCCCCCCCCCACCCCCGCCCCCCCCGCACGGGGCGAGGGGCCCGGAATTGCGATCCAGCTCACCCCCGGTTCCCGTGCCCCGATCCCCGAGCCCTTCCCCCCTTCGGTACAATGGCCCCTCCCCATGGCCAAGAAGAGCGCTGACAGTCCGTCGGCCAAGGCTCCGCGTTCGATTCAGAACCGGCGCGCCCGGTACGACTATGAATTCCTCGACACGTACGAGGCGGGCGTCGTGCTGGCCGGCTGCGAGGTCAAGAGCATCTTCCTTGGCAACGCGCACCTCACCGACGCTTACTGCCTGATCCGCGGCGGGGAGCTGTGGCTGATCAACATGGACGTCGAGCCGTACGTGCACGCGTCGCACTACCAGCCGGAGCGACGGAGGGACCGCAAGCTCCTTCTCCATCGCAAGCAGATCAAACTCATCGAGCGTCGATCCCAAGAAAAGGGCCTCGCGATCATCCCCAGCAAGCTGTACTTCAACCACGGGAAGGTCAAGGTCGAGATCGCCCTCGCGCGCGGCAAGAGGGAGTACGACAAGCGGAGACAGCTCGCACAGGACGAAACCCGACGCGACATCGAGCGTGCCCGCGCGGGAGATTATTAAGGCGGCGCGCCGAATACCCTACATGGGTAATGAGTCGCGAAGCAAACGCCGAAGATTCTCTCGTGGAACCTGTGAACGCTACGAAGCAGTTGGTCGCGCCGGGGGCGGAGGTGGGCCTTGTGTTTTACGAGGACACGACCCCGCACGCCCTGACCACCGTTGTGGGCTCCTTGAAGCCCTTTGCGACCGTGACAAGCGAACCCGCGGCCGAAAGGCTTCACAAGGGCCAGCGGGTGGTGCTGATCTTCGAGGCGGCCGAGACGTACGCCAGGGCCGAAGCCGAGGTCACGCAGTGCACCAACGAGGGGGGCGCATGGCGCGTGGAAGTCGGTCACTTCGGCTGGGAAGAGGTCGACCGGCGTCGGTTCGCGCGTTACAAGCGGCGCCTCGACGTGAGGCTGCGCTCCGTGCAGGAGACCGACGACGGTGCGGTCGTGCTGCAGTTCGAAGGCTGGACGGAGGACCTGAGCCTCGGCGGTGCCTGGATCCGCTCCGACGCCCGGATCGAGCCAGGATCACTCATGGAGTTCAGCGCGATGATCGGGTTGCAACAAGTGCGGATTTTGGCGCTCGTGGCCCGCGGGGCAGGTGAGGGCGGCTTCGGAGTCGAATTCCTCGATTTTGTCGGCAGCGCCCGATACTTCCTCCACGGCTTCCTCGAATCGGCCGCGTAGCCTAACCGGGCCAAACGCCTTCGAAAACAGTCTCCGCGGGGCCGGTCATCCACACGGTCCCCGTGGGGGCGTATTCGATCTCCAATTCGCCCCCGGGCAAACGGATCTGCACCACGGACTCGGCCCGCCCCGTAATTGCCGCGGCGACCGCGCACGCGCAAGCGCCCGTGCCGCACGCCAGGGTGGCGCCCGCTCCGCGCTCCCACGTGCGCTGGATCAGAAGACCTGGGCCGGCGACCTGCACGAAGTGGACGTTGACGCGATTCGGGAACAGCGGGTGGTGCTCCAGCTCCGGTCCCCAGGTTTCCAGTGGCACGTCCATCGCGCTCTTGACGAAAAGCACGAGGTGCGGGTTGCCCATGCCGACCGCGGTGCCGGGTAGATCCCGATCCCCGATGGCCACGGGCTGGTCGACGAAGGGCGCGGTCGTGCCAAGCATCCCGATCTCGGCGGGATCGAGCCGCGCGCGGCCCATGTCCACGCGCACGCGCCCGTCCCCGAGGAGATGCATACCCAACACGCCCGCACCCGTCTCCAACGCGATGTCCGGCCCCTCGGCGTGCCCGTGCTCGACCAGCAGCCGCGCGACGCACCGCACCCCGTTGCCGCACATCTCGCCCTCGCTGCCGTCCGGGTTGAACATGCGCATGCGAAACGGCGCGGTGGCACCCGGTTCCACAAGGATCAGGCCGTCCCCGCCAATGCCGAAGCGTCGATCGTTGACCGCCCGGGCAAGCGTCGAAGGGTCTTGAATCGGGCGGGCCCCGGGTTCGACGAGGTCAACCAGCACGAAGTCGTTGCCGATTCCGTGCATCTTCGTGAACGGGATCACTCGTCTTCGGGCCCCGTGTCCGGCGCGTGCTCGGGGACGTTGCGGTACGTTCCCACCGCGTGCGCGGGCACGATCGTGGCCACCGCGTGCTTGTACACCAGTTGTGTCGGCTTGCCGGGCGTCTCCAGCAAAATCGTGAACGCATCGAAGCCACGCACCTGACCGCGCAACTGGACGCTGTTGGAAAGGTAGACCGTGACCCCGATCCCTTCCTTTCTCACTTGGTTCAGGAACATGTCCTGAAGATTGATCGACTTGCCCATAGCGCCGTTATCTCCTCGCGTACTCGCGAATCCAATCCATCACGCGTGCCAACCGCACGCAGGGCTCCGGCTCGTCAAAGGTCTTCAGACGGGGCTCGGAGCGCAGCCATGTCCGCTGCCTCCTCGCATACCTCCGAGTGTCCCGCGCGATCGCCTCGACCACATCCCAACCCACGTTGCGCGCCTCGATCGCCTCCCACAGCCGGCGGTAGCCGATTGCCCGGAGGCCGGGCGCATCCACGGGGATTCCGGAGCCCATCAACTCCCGAACCTCGTGTTCCCAGCCAGTGTCCATCATTTCGCGCACCCGTTGCCCGATTGCGGCGTCGAGGGCGGTTGGATCAGGACTCAGGGCTGTTTTTACCTGCAAGTAGGGTGGGATGCGCACGGGTACGGGTCGTTCTTTTGCCCGCATTTTTTCCAGGGCGCGCCGAACACGCACCGGATTCTGCAGATCCAGGGTCGCGGCAAGGGCGGGATCGGCGTCGCGGAGATGCTCGGCCAGGGCCCCGGCACCTTCCCGGCGCTCCCAATCGGCGATCTCCCGGCGCACGTCGGGGTCTGGCGGGAGCATCGCGTCGTAGCCCTCGAACAGGGCCCTGATGTACAGCCCCGTGCCCCCGACAACCACGACGTTCTGACCCTTGCGCCACGCCGACTCGAGTTCTGCGACCGCCGCGGCCACCCATTGGCCCGCGCTGAACACCTCGGTGGGCGCCAGGAGGTCGAGCAACCGGTACGCGGAGCGGTCCCGCGGCTTGGCGGTGCCGATGTCGAGGCCTCGGTACACCTGAAACGCGTCCGCGTTCAGCAGGACCGCGTCGAGTGCGGTGGCAACAGACTCCGCCAAGGCAGACTTCCCAGAGGCGGTCGGGCCCATGACCGCGATCAGCAGTGGCGGTCTCCGGGACATTGAAATTCAGCCCTTGAGGATCTTCAGGCCGAACTTCTTGCCTTCCACCGGCGAGACGTCGACCTCGTTCTTGACCGTGAAGTCTGCGAGCTTCTTTTCCTTGCGGTACATGCCGCTGGCTTCGACTTTGTCGTTCTTGGCAGGGGCCGGATCGAGCTTGCCGTGCCCGTACACGCTGAGGTCTCCCTTGAGCTTGAGGGTGAAGTACGCGTTGCCTGCGCGCGAGGTCTTCTGTTTGAACTCGAGGACCTTGCCGGTGACGGTCACGGCCTTCCCGTCGTACTTGTCGGCGTTCTTGAGCAGCGATGCCACCGTCAGCGTGTCGGCGGCGACGGCGAGCAGCACGCCCACGAAGAGGCAGGAAAGAACAACTTTGAGGGTTCTCATGGGAATCAATACTCCAAGAGGGCAAGGAGGGGGTACCCGAGCAGGTTCTCCCTTCCTTTGAGGAATGTGAGCTCGACCATGAAGCCGAACCCGCAGACGTGGGCGTCGAGGCGCTCGACGAGCCGTGCGGCGGCGGCGGCGGTGCCTCCGGTTGCGAGGAGGTCGTCAACGATGTAGACGTTTTGGCCGGGCCGCACGGTGTCCACCTGCATCTCGACGGTGTTGGTGCCGTATTCGAGCGCGTACTCCTCGGAGATGCGGTCGAACGGGAGCTTGCCGAGTTTCCGAGCCATGCCGAAGGGCAAGCCGAGCTTGAGGGCGACGGGCACTCCGAACAAGAACCCACGGCTCTCGATGCCGACGATCGTCTCGGCGCCCCGCGCCCGCGCGTCCTCGGCCATGCGATCGACCACTTCGGCAAACGCGGCCGGGTCGAGCAACACCGGGGAGATGTCCTTGAACAGGATCCCCTCCTTGGGAAAGTCGGGCACGTCCCGAATCAGTGCCTTCGCCAGCAGTTCAGCCATGCCGCGCAGAGGATACCTCCCGAAACGCGGGCCCTCAGACGCGTGGTGCTTCGCGCTCGCCCGGCGCGTCAAGCTCGAAGAACTCCATCGGGCGCACGCCCATCGCGCCGGCCACCACGCTGCTGGGGAACGCCTCGATCTTGATGTTGAGGTCGCGAACGCACGCGTTGTAGTACTGGCGGGCCGAGGCGATCTGCTTTTCCGTGTCGACCAGGGCGCCCTGTAGCTGCGTGAAGTTCTCGCTCGCCTTGAGGTCGGGGTAGCTCTCCGCCAGGGCCAGCGCGCGCACGAGGTGCTCGCCCACGATGCCCTCGGCTGCGGCCTTGTCCGCGGAAGGCACGTTGATCTGCATCGCCCGGGAGCGGGCTTCGGCCAGCCCCTCGAGCACCGCCTGCTCGTGCGACGCGTAGCCCTTGACCGCCGACACGAGGTTGGGCACGAGCTCAGCCCTGCGCTTGAGACACACATCGACGTCCGCCCAGGCGTTTCGCGTGAGCTGGCGCATCGAAACGATGCTGTTGTAGAGCACGGCGGCGACGACAAGCACCGCGGCGGCAGCGAGAAGTAGCAACCCCATACGCATCACCATACGCGATCCCGGTGTGCGGGGATGCTGAGCCCGGCAAAATCACCGGACCTCCGGCACTTTCCCTGATTCTCGGAGGAATCCCGCTATAGTGAACTATGGTCGTCTCCTGTTTTGGGATGCGGGTCTTGAGTGTTGGAGGGAAATGAAGATGCGAAGAGTTATCCTTGTGGCTATCGGGGGGTGTCTGCTGATGGCTCCTGCCATTGCGTGCGCTCAGTTCAACAATGGTGGGTTTGAGACCGGGGACTTCACGGGTTGGACCGTGACGCCGACCGCGAACGGAAGGACCAGCCTGCAGCAGGTCGTCATGTTCGACATCGACGGGCCAGGTGCCCTCGGCAGCAGCCTGTCGGCGCGGTTCTCGGTGGGCGAGGTCGTCTACTCTGGCGTTCCCGCGGGCATCGAGCTCACGCAATCGCTGAACCTGACCGCGTCGGTGGAGTACACCTTCAGCTTCAACTGGGCCGCAACCCGGACGATAACGACGAACAACGCGGAAGGGGGCATTTTCGACCTGATCGTCAATGGGTCCTCCCTGGCCAACGCGGCCGCGGGATTAACAGGTTCGGCGCTTCCGCACTATGGATTCTTGAGCGCGACGTACACGCCCGCGACGACCGGTGCCTACGCCGTCGGTGCCCGAATCACGCGGCCGTACGAAGTTTCAGCGGAGAACTCGCTTCACCAGAACGTGGACAACTTCACGATGTCCCCAGTGCCCGAGCCTGCGAGCATGGTCGCGCTGGCCATGGGGGCGGCTGCGCTGTTGCGACGCCGGCGACGCTGACAGGGTGCTGAAGAAGAGGGGCTTGCAACCTATGTTCTCGCGCCACGGACGTTTCCGATCCCGTGCCACCCTCATCTTGGGGGTGCGCTAGGTGAGAACTCTCGGCGAAAGCACCCCCGACACGAGGGTGGCACGGTTGCGTCGGTCTGCTTCAGCACCCTGCTAAGGTTCGTTCGGAAAGGGAGCGGGGCCCTGCCCAAGTCGGGTGGGGCCCTTTTCGTGTGGGGTAAGACGGGTGTCATGGTCAATGAGGAACGGCTGGTGTCCCTGTTTCGCGAGTTGTGCCTCATCGACGCGCCGGCACTTGGGGAGCGGGAGTGCGTGGCCGTTGTGAAGGCGCATCTTCAGGGCATGGGCCTCCGGGTGAGCGAAGACCACGCCGGCGCGGCGATCGGGGGCAATGCCAACAACGTTTTGGCGTGGCTCGATGGGAACGCTCCGGGCGCCCCCCGGGTGTTCCTGTCCGCCCACTTCGACACGGTCGAGCCCACCGCCGGGTTGGTCATCGGCGAGCGGGACGGGGTGTTTTTCAGCGAAAGCGACACGATCCTCGGGGCCGACGACAAGGCGGGGATGGTGCCCGCGATCGAGGCGGTCCAGATGCTGATCGAATCTGGCGCGCCACACGGGGACGTGTGCCTGCTGTTCAGCGTTGCCGAAGAGATCGGGTTGAAGGGCGCCGAGGCGCTCGCGATCCTCGACCTTGGGCTCGACTTCGGATACGTGCTCGACACGGGGCCGCCCGTGGGCTCGTTCGTGACCCGCACCGCAACGCACGACAAGCTCGACGTGGTGATCGAAGGGAAGGCCGCCCACGCCGGGAAGGACCCCGAGAAGGGCATCAGCGCGATCCAGGTCGCCGCCGACGCGATCCACGGGATGCGCCTCGGCCGGATCGGGCCGGAGACCACGGCGAATCTGGGCGTGATCGAGGGCGGAACGGGAACCAACGTTGTGTGCCCGCGCGTGAGCATTCGCGGCGAGGCGCGGAGCACGTCCGTGGAGGACCTCGACGCACAGACCGGCCACATGATCGCGTGCTTCGAGGCCGCCGCCGCCAAATGGGGGGCCGAGGTCCACATCGACCACGAGCGCCACTACAGCGCGTACGAGGTGCCGGCGGACGCGCGGGTGGTCACGCTCGCGATCGAGGCCGCCGAGGCGCTGGGCCTGCGCGCCGAGCTTCGCACGACCCTCGGCGGGAGCGACGCGAACGTGTACAACGCAAAGGGCGTCCCGTGCATCGTGCTTGCCACCGGCATGAACGCGATCCACACGCACGACGAAAGCGTTTCGCGCAAAGATCTCGTGGACACCGCCCGCTTGGCCTACGAGATTCTCGTGCGCGCGGCCCAGATGTGAGACATCGAGGGGCAGCCCATCGTCTTGGATACCAAGGGGCGCCGGTGGCCCGACAACATGGAGGAAGGAAGGAATATGGTTGACGTTCGACGCGCGCGTGTTTTCGCGCTCCTGGCGGTTTTGTCCGCCGTTTGCATCTCGGGGGCGCAGCAGGCGCGGCCGATGGGTCTTTCGGTACGGATCGGGGCGTTCTTCCCCGGACACACCGACGCGCGCGACGCGGGCTCGCAGTGGTTCGCCGCGGGCGTCGAGTTCCGCGTGCGCACCCTGTCGATGAGCATGACCGAGCCCGCCGCATCTACCGGGCTCACCGTGTCGGCGGACTACCTGTCCGCAGGCGACTTCCGCAACATCCCGCTGCTGGTCAACTACGTGTCCGAGCGGGGCCAGGTGTACTGGTCGTTCGGAGCGGGCGTGGGTCTGGCGCGCACGCCGGAGGTCACGACGTCGGGCAGCTCGACCACCTTCACGACGGAGAATCGCACAACCCTGGCGTACGGGCTGCGGGTGGGCTACAACATCTCGAGCGGGGCATCGCCGACGTTCGTGGAGCTGAGCTACAACGGGTCGTCCGAACAGCGGCTTTCTGGCCTTGCCGTGATGGTTGGGACGCGCTTCTAGGGCGGTTCGGCACGCGTGGTGATCCCGGGATCCCGGGCTCACTACCGGGTTCG
>CAYJMZ010000126.1:0-8156 GCA_964370995.1 uncultured Fimbriimonadaceae bacterium
AGTTGATCCTCCTTTTTGCCTGGGCAAGGCTCGAGGGTTGGCACGATCCGCCATCCTCCCCGACAGTCCCAGACAAGGTACCACCTCAGAGTTCTCCTGTCAACCCATACTAGTGTATTATACACTATTGGCGGTGAGATGGGGGGGGCGGAATCGGCGAGACGCCGAAGCCACCTTGTGCCCGGTGCGTGAGGTACGATGGCGCGCGGATGCTGAGCCTCCTGATCGTGAATTGGAATACGAGGGAAGTTCTTGCACAGTGTCTCGCGTCGATTTCGAAACACGCGCCTTCCCTTCCCTACGAGGTGCTCGTTCTGGACAACGCGTCCCGCGACGGCAGCGCCGAGATGGTTGCGGAGCGGTTTCCAGAGTGCCGATTGGTGGCGTCCGGCCGCAACGTTGGCTACGCCGGCGGCAACAACGCGCTGTTCGCCGAAGCACGAGGCGACCTCCTGCTCACGCTGAATCCCGACACCGCCTTCGAGGACGACACTCTCGACCGCGCCGTGGAAGCCATGGGACACGACGCAAGCGTCCTTGCGGTTCGCCTGGTGGGCACGGACGGCTGCACCCAACGGTCGGTGCGGGGGTTTCCCACAGCCCTGGGCATCTTTGGGGACTTTTCTGGTCTCGGAACACTATTTCCTGGTTCAAGCCTCGACAGCTACCGGATGACGGGCTTCGACTACGAAAGCGCCGGACCAGCTCCCCAACCCATGGGCACGTTTCTGCTGTTCCGACGCTCCGCCTTGGAAGCCGTTGGCGATCCGAGGAAGCCCTTCGACGAGCGGTTCCCCATCTTCTTCAACGACGTCGACCTACTCTACCGACTGGCCCGAGCGGGACATACCTGCTGGTACCGGCCCGATCTGCACGTGCTGCACCACGGCGGCGAGAGCACCCGCCAGGTGCGAAAGAGCATGATCTGGGAATCCCATAGGAGCCTCGTGCGTTACCTTTGGAAGCACCACAGCCGGGGCTTGGCCTTGCCCGCAACGCTTGCCCTCTCGTGTTGCGTGTACGTGGCCGCCTTCTTGCGGGCCCGAGGATACGATGGCGGATTTCGAGCTTAGCGTCACCATCTGCAGCTGGAACACCGCCGAAGACCTGCGCGAGTGCCTTCTCAGCCTCGAGGCCGCCCGGGACGAGGCGAGCTTCGAAGTCATCGTGGTGGACAACAACTCCGAAGACGGCTCCCCGGACATGGTGGCCAAGGAGTTTCCCGGCGTGACCCTCGTCCGCTCGCTACAGAATCTCGGGTTCACGGGCGGCCACAATCTGGCGCTCGAGGGCAGGCGCGGTCGGCACGCGTTTCTGCTGAACTCGGACGCCACGGTCCACCCCGGCGCCCTCAAAGCGCTGCTCGCCTACCACGCGGAGCACCCTGAGTGCGGCATGCTGGGGCCCAAGATCCTCAATCCCGACGGCTCGCTGCAACTGAGCTGCCGCCGGTTCCCCAACCCCGTGGCGGCGCTGTTTCGCAACACGGTGATCGGCAGGCTGTTTCCGCACAATCGGTTCACGCGCGAGTATCTGATGGCCGATTGGGACCACGATGTGCCGCGCGAGGTGGACTGGGTGTCCGGTGCGGCGTTCTTCGTGTCTGGCGAGCTGATCGACTCGATCGGAACCTTCGACCCCGAGTACTTCATGTTTTGCGAGGACGTGGACTGGTGCTTCCGTGCGCGAAAGGCCGGGTGGAAGGTCGTGTACGTGCCGGCGGCGGTGGTCACCCACGCGATCGGGCGGAGCACGGACAAGGCGCCGAACCGCATGATCGGGCAGTTCCACCGCTCGATGCTGCGCTTCTACACCAAGAACATGCTGCCGTCGATGGCCCCTTGGCAGCGGCCCTTTGCCTGGACCTTTGCCGCGCTTGCCTTGTCGGCCCGCGGGGGGAGTTTCATTCTCAAGAACAAGTGGGATGCCCTGCGGAGGCGCGTACGATGAAATCCACGGCGTTGTGGTGGGGCTTGGCGGCCACGCTGCTTCTCGCGCCCGTGCTTGGCGGGCAGGTCGCGGTCGAGCCCCAGCCGTTGGCACCGGGCCCGGTCTTCAGTCCGGTGCTTCTCGGCTCGGGGCCCACGACCCTGCACGCGTGGATCGCCGTGCCGATGCTGCTCGCACTCGGCGTGCTGGTGCTTCGAAACCGGGTGGTCCAGTTGCCTGCGGCCAGGTACTCGAGCGTGCTCATGCTGTTCGCAGGCGTGGTCTTGGCGACGGCGTTTGGAACGGCCTATCAACCCGCCACCGTCGCGGCGTTGGGTGAGTGGAGCGTGTATTTGGCCGCGTTCTTCGCCGCGGTCGCGCTATCCGGTCGTGCCGCCGGGCCGCGCGCGCTGGCCGGCGCTCTCGTGGCGGGGTGCGCGGTGGTCGCGCTGAAGGGGATCGTCGAGTACGGGCAGATGCGTGCGATCGACCCAAGTTGGCGGATTTTTGCGGGCTGGGTCAACGCCAACGCGCTGGCCGGCATGCTGCTGCTCGGGCTGCCGGTGGCGCTGGCGCTGGCGTGCACGGCGGCAAGGCGCGTGGAGGCGTTCGCGTTCGGGTCCGCGACCGCCGTAATCTCGCTTGGCCTGCTTCTCACGCAGAGCAAGGGCGGACTGCTCGCGGCCGCTCTTGGAGTGGGCCTCTTCATGCTGCTTGCGGCGGCGCGATCCGAACGGTCGTTGCGGGCCCAGACGCTGCTCCGCGCGACCGCCGTGCTCGGATGCGCGACCGCCTTGGCCGCCACGCTGGTGCTCTCGCAGCGCGCGGCGCCGGCGGGCCCCGCCGCGGTTGGAGCGGTTCTGGGGCGGGTGGTCGGCGCGGGGGGCTCCGAGGCCCAATCCTTCACGTTCCGCAAGAACCTCTGGACGGGCGCGGCTCGCCAGATCGGGCGAAATCCCCTTGGCACAGGGCTCGGAACGTACCGGTTCCACTCGGCGAGAACGGGCCTCACACCCCAAACGCATTTTGCCCACGAGAGTTACCTGCAGCTCGCCACCGAGGCAAGCCCCGTTGCGGTCTTGCTCCTGCTCTTGGTTGCGGCGATGTGGCTGTGGGACGCACTTCGCGGCGACAATGGGCTACCCCAACCGCAGCGCGTTCTCCGCCTTGGGATCGTCGCGGCGGTCGTTGCGGGCGGGGCGCACAACCTGTTCGACTCGGACCTCTACCACTTCGGGATTGGCCTGGCGTTCTTCACCCTTATGGGATTGGGCACGCAGCTGTCGTCGGACGCGGTCACTCCCGAGTTCTTGCCGCCGCGCTGGCGCGTGCTTGCGGTGTGCTGCCTCGGGCTCATCGTTGCCGCACTGGGGCTCTCGTCGATGTCGGAACTTGCCGTCGGCCGCCTTGCAGGTGCCGTCATCGCAAGGGATCCTCTCGCAGCGGCAGCCGCGCTGGACGGGGCGAAGAGGTGGGCGTCCCAAGACGGCGACACGTGGCGTTTTGCGGCCCTCCTGGAACCCGATCCCGCGCGGCGAACGGCCCTCACCGCGCGTGCCGAGCAGACCTCGCCCTCGCCGCGAACCTCGCGCGCCCACGCCCGTGCGCTCGACGAAGCCGGCCAGCCAATCGAAGCACAGGTTGCATTGGCCCGCGCCCTGCTGCTGGACCCCAACAACCTCCTGGCCCTGAGGCAGCGCATGGACCTAAGGATGCGCCAGAGCGACCGCGAGGGTGCCCTGAGCGACGCACGCCGCCTTGTGGCAATCGAGGACACGCCGTACTACCGCATCCGCGCGCTTCCCGAAATCGTGCCCACTGAGACGTTTGCGGCCCGTCGGCTCCTCGCCGAGGCCAGCCCGGCCGAAGAGGCCTCCCGCCTGCTCGCGGGCGCGGTCGACGGAATGCGGAACTACGCGACCCGCACCGTGCCAATGCTCAGGCAACACGTGCTCGCAGGTATCGCCGATCCGTCGCGCCTGGACGACGCCGCCGCGGAACTTGGCCTCGGCGCCGCCGACGCCCGTCGGCTCGCGAGGCTCTACCGCACGCTGGGGCGGACGCGGGAAGCCGCCGAGGCCGAGACCTCCGGAGATGCGCTGGAGGGGGAAGCCGCGGCTTTGCGCGACAGGTAGGCCCTGACGAGATCCCGGGCCAGCGGCGCGGCGAAGTTGCTGCCGTGCCCCACGTTCTCGACGTTGACGCAGATCGCGATGCGCGGGTTGTCCGCGGGCGCGAATCCCACGAACCACGCGTCCGTCATCTTCTGACCACGGCGTTCGGCGCTCCCCGTCTTCCCTCCCCACGAGATCCCAGGAATGCGGGCGATGGTGGCGGTGCCGTCGTCGATCACGGAGGTCATGGCCTGCGTCAGCTGCGCCCATTGCCAGGCGGGCAGGTCGATGCTGCTGGCAACCTGGGGCGCAAGCAACTCCGCCTCGCCGTCTGCCCCGGGGGCACCGATCGCACGAACCAGGTGCGGCCGATAGGCAATCCCGCGATTGGCCACCAGCGCGACCAGCTGCGCCATCTGCAGCGGCGTCACGGAGAGCTCGCCCTGTCCGATCGCGAGGTTGACCGTGTCGCCCGGGTACCACTTCACCGGGTTGCGCCAACGGGCGATCCACTCGTCGGTGGGCACCACTCCCGTGCTCTCGCCAACCAGGTCGATGCCGAGGCGCCCGCCAAGCCCACAGTCGAGGGCCGTCTGCCGCAACATGTCCTTGCCCGCCCGCATCCCCAGATCCGAGAAGAACGTGTTGCACGACTTTGCAAGGGCGCGGTTGAAGGCGATTGCCCCGTGATGTCCGAGACACTTCGACTTCCGATTGCCGACCTCGTAGTACCCCCCGCAGTAGAAGGTCCGGTTCGGATCGAACACGCCCGCCCGCATCGCAGCCAGCGTCGTGACGAGCTTGAAGGTGGACCCAGGCGCGTGGGAACTCGCGATGGCGCGGTTGATCAGCGGATGCCCCGGATCGTCGTTCAGGGCCTTCCAATCCTTCGAACTGATTCCACCCTCGAAGGGCTTGCTGTCGTAGGTCGGCGCGCTCGCCAGACACAGCACCTCGCCGTTCGTCGGATCGATCGCCACAATCGCGCCCCGGTTGCCTTCCAGGAGTTTCACCGCGGCCTGTTGCAGATCGGCATCGAGTGTGAGGCTCAGCCGTGCGCCCGGTAACGGATTGTTGCGTCCGACCGACCGCGCGGGTTTGCGCCGGGAGTCGAATTCAAACTCCTCGGTGCCCGCCGTGCCCATCAGCGCCCCTTCGTAGACCCGCTCGATTCCGATCTTTCCAACGTACGCCGCCGCCTTGAACCCCTGGTCGGACAGCCGCTTGACGTCGTCGCCGTTCGGGGTCCACACGTAGCCCAGCACATGCGTGAAGGAGAGCGTGTCCGGGTAGATCCGCATGGGCATCGTCGTGACCTCGATCCCGGGAAGGTGCTGGCCCGACTCGGCGACCCGCGTTGCCACCTCGATGGTCGCCCCCACGTGGATCGGGGTTGGGAGGTAGGGCCGCCAGTTCGCCTCGCGTACCTTATCGAGCAGCCTGCCGGTTTCGATGCCGAGCATGCGGGCAAGTTTATCGAGCACCCACACGTTCTTCATCACGACGCCAGGGCGCGCGGTAATTACCACGCGGGGCTCGAGACCCGCCAGTTCCACTCCGTTTCGGTCGAAGATCAGCCCCCGCGGGGCGAGTTGCGAGATGCTGGACCGTTGGGAGTACTGCGCCTTTTCGACGAGCTGGGAGGACATCACGACCTGCAGGTACCACAGGCGAACGAGGAGGATCAGGAACGCGAGCCCGAGCGCGATCGGGAACACGAGATGGCGCGTGTCGAATTCGGGCTCGCGGGGGGCATGGATCACCGACATCTGGGTGTTCCTACGCGGCTAGCGCCTTGTCCCGTGTAGATTGCAGACGCGCTTTGGCTCTTTGCCCTTGACGAACTTGCGCGTGATCGTTTCCGGGCAGTAGCGCGTGGCGCGCAGCCCGCTGTCCACACAGACATCGACGGACACGGGCTCCGCGCGCTTGGCCGGTGGGGGTTCTGGTTTGGTGGTCGGCGGTGTGGCTGGCCGCGTTCCGCCGTCGGTCTTCACTTCGCCGTCGCCTCCACCGGTGCCGCCACTGGCGCCCCCGCCGATCTCCGGCACGGTCACCGGCTTGTGGGGATCGCCCTCTTCGGGGGGAGGAACCTCGTCCAGGGGAGCGTCGGGGGGCGAGGCCTCGATGGGGGGAGCGGCCTCCTTTTCGAATGTCGTCTTGCCATCGACGCGCCGTCGCAGCGTCCCCTTCCTGAGCATCGCCTCGACCTTTTGGAACACGCCGACCCACGCGTCCACCGTAACCTTGCCTCCAAACACGCTGGAGGCCATCGGCTCGTAATTCCACCGGTTCCCTGCCCTCACCGGGTGTGCAACCCAGCCGATTCCGACGTACTCGTCCGTGTAACCGCAGAACCAGGCGTCTTTGTTATCGGACGTGGTGCCGGTCTTGCCGCGCGCGTTCGGGATGCTTCGCGCCTTCCTGGCGGTGCCGTCGGGGACCACGCCTCGCAGGAACCCATCCATTTCGGTTGCCACCTCTGAGGACAGCACGCTTCGCCTGACGTTCGGGGCGAAATCCTTGAGGATCTCCCCATCCGGGCCCATCACCCTACGGATCATGAACGGCGTCGCCCGATCGCCTCGAAGCATGAACACGCTGTACGCCTCCGCCATCTCCAAGGGAGACACCTCGCCCGAACCTAGGGCCAAAGAAAGGTAGGGAGGCAGGCTCGATTTGAACCCGAATACGCTCTTCGCGGACGCAACCACCGCCTCGGGGCCCACCTTCTCCATCACGCGAACGGCGGCAACGTTGATCGAGTGCACGATCGCGCTCCGAACCGACACGGAGCCGCCGTAATGCCCGCCGGAGTTCTTGGGGCTCCACGTCTCACCGGTCGTGGGGTCCACCTGGGTAAACCGCTCGTTGCTTATCGAGTCGTTGGGCCCGATCACGCCCGCCGCCAGGGCCGTCGCGTACACAAACGGCTTGAAACTCGAGCCAGGCTGGCGGCGACCCTGGGTCACGGCGTTGAACTGGTCACGGTCAAAATCAACTCCGCCGACCATCACAACGATGCGCCCCTCGCGGTCCATCAGCACGAACGCCGCGTTCGTGACCTTGCGCGAGCGGTAGCGCCCCACAAGCTCACGCACCTGCTCTTCCGCCACCGTCTGCAGTTCGGAGTTCAGTGTGGTTTCGATGCGGAACCCCCCTCGAGACAGGTCCATGTCCGGTACAAGCCGCTTCAGCTCGTCGATCAGGGCCATCACGAAGTAAGGGGCTCGATTGAGGCGTCCACCGGTCCGGGCGCGGGATTCGGGCGGCCGAAGGTTTGGAATCTCCTTGAGGGCCGCCTCGAACTGCCTGGCGTCGATCATGCCCTCGTCGGCCATCGTCCTGAGCACGAGGTTGCGGTTTTCCAGCGCGCGCTTGAGCGAATGGTACGGGTTCTCGTCGCTGGGACGACGCACGCATCTCGCCAGCATCGCGGCCTCGCCGGGGGTCAGCTTGTCAAGCGGCTTGTCGAAGTAGATGTCCGCTGCGGCCTTGATCCCGTACGCGCCGCTTCCGTAGTAGACCTGGTTCAGGTACATCTCCAGAATCTGGTTCTTGTTGAGTTGGCGGTCGAGCACGATGGCCAGCGCCACGTCGTCGAGCTTGCGGGAGAGGGATTTGTTGCTGCTCGTGTACACGCGTTTGACGAGCTGCATCGTTATGGTGCTGCCGCCCTGGGCGTTGCGTCCCTCCCGGACATTGGCCACGAAGGACCTGCCCAGCGCCCAGTAGTCCACGCCGGGATGCTCGAAGAACCGACGGTCTTCGGCGGCCAGCGTCGCGTCGACCACCAGTTTCGGAATCTCGTCGAACTTGACGGGCTGCCTGTACTCGGAACTCACGGAGTAAAGCACTTTGCCGTCGGCGCTCACGACCACCGACGGATTCCGGATCGCGTCGGCCATCACGTCCGGCAAGGAGCCCAGACGCCCTTGAGCGTCCCGGAGTTTCACGGAGAGAATCACGCCCAGCACGGTGGCACCGACCAGCGCCACGAGAAAACCGAGGGAAAGCGCAACCTTGATCCGGCGCACCCACGGTCTTTTTCGCGCCCTTGTCCGGCGGCGCTGAGCGGTGTTGGTCGCCACGTAACTAGTATACGTCTGCCAA
>CAYJMZ010000127.1:0-8047 GCA_964370995.1 uncultured Fimbriimonadaceae bacterium
CTCATCCTGCCTCCCCCTTCGCGCCCTTTGCGCCTTTGCGTGAAGGTCCATCTGCGGTTAGAATCCCACGGGATCGCCCGCAAATCGGAGACAATGGACACCATGCGCGCGCTCCTTGCGATCGTTGTCGTCCTTCTCTGCGCCGGGCCGGCACCCGCCTCGCAGGCCGACGCCGCCAAGGAGGTGCTTCGAAGGACGATCGGGGCCCGGGCCGATGCGTTTGTGCTTCGCCTCGTGCCCGCGCGCCCCGATGGGCTCGATGCGTTTGCGGTGGAGGCTTCGCGGACCACGGTGCGCGTCGAAGGCACAAGCGGCGTGGCCCTGGTGCGCGGGGCGTACGAGTATCTCAAACGGGCGTGCGGCGTGCAGGTCACGTGGGACCAGCCGCAACCGACGCTGCCGCGCGTGCTGCCCGACTTTCCGCGCACCGAGGTCGTGTGTCCCAACGCGCTGCGCCACTACTTCAACGTGTGCACGTTCGGATACACGACGGCCTATTGGGATTGGAAGCGGTGGGAGCGCGAGATCGACTGGATGGCGCTGCACGGCATCAACATGCCGCTGGCCATGACCGGGCAGGAGCGCGTTTGGCAGACTGTGTGGCGAGGCTACGGGCTGACCGACGACCAGATCCGTTCGTTCTTCTCAGGCTCCGCGTTCCTGCCGTGGCACCGCATGGGCAACATCAACAGCCACGGCGGCCCTCTGCCGCAGACGTGGCTCGACGGCCAGGCGGAACTCCAGAAGAAGATTCTCGCGCGGGAGCGGGAACTTGGCATGACCCCGGTGACGCCTGCATTCTCGGGGTTTTTGCCTCCCGATTTCGTGAAGGCGCGCCCCGAAGCCAAGACCATGAAGTCGGCCGCCTGGGCCGGTTTCGAGCCCACCGTCCTGCTCCACCCGGCCGACCCGCTGTTCCCGCAGATCGGCAAGAAGTTCCTCGACGAGTACCGCAAGACCTTCGGCGAGGGTGATCACCTCTACCTGGCCGACGTGTTCAACGAGATGACTCCGCAGGTGTCGGAGGACACGAAACTCGCGGATCTGAAGGCTGTCGGCGAGGCGGTGTACCGGTCGATCGAGGGCGCCGATCCGAACGGTGTGTGGGTGATGATGGGGTGGCTGTTCCTGAACGAGAAGTCCTTCTGGGGGGTGCCGGAGACCGCGGCTTTCCTGTCGGGCGTGCCGGACGACAGGATGATCGTCATCGACCTCGCCGTGGACCTCATGGAGGTGTGGCGTGCGCACGAGTCGGTGCGGAAGAAGCGCTGGATCGCGTGCATCCTCCACAATTTCGGGGGCGCGACCCCGCTCTTTGGCAACCTGAAGTTGTACTCCGAGGTCCCGATCAAGGCGCTGAACGACCCGAACCACGGTCGGATGGCGGGAATGGGCATCACCCCGGAGGGCATCGAACAGAACCCTGTCGTGTACGAGTTGGTGGCCGACACGATGTGGCGCCGCGAGCCCGTGGACCTTCGGGCGTGGCTCAACGACTACTGTCTGCAACGCTACGGCGCCGTGCCGCTGCAGATGCGCGTCGTGTGGGACCTTCTGCTGGAGGGGCCGTACAAGTCGGGGGGCGCGGGGGCCAGCTACCAGAATCGGCCGTCGATCGACTCGATCGGCGAGCCCGGGCCGGATTTCGAGGCGTCCCGCACGATTTTGGAGCAGTTTCTTGCGTGCGCGGCGGCGTTGGGCGGCAGCGACGCGTACCGGCGGGATCTGGTGGACGTGTCGAAGCGGTACCTGCAGGGGGTCGGCGGTGTGCTGGCGTACCGCGCGCTGCTCGCGTCCGCCGATAAAGGACCCGAGTTCCAGAGGGCCAAGGCCGCCCACCTCGAGCTTCTCGACGATGTGAACCGCCTGCTGTCCACGCGCTCGGAGTACCGGCTTGCCCAATGGCTCCTTCCGGCGCGTGTTTGGGGCGGTGATCGTGCCGAGAGCGACCTCCACGAGCGGAATGCGCGCATGCAGGTGACCGTTTGGGGAGGCCCGATCCTGCACGACTACGCGGCCAAGGAGTGGGCCGGGCTCGTGTCGGGCTTCTACCGAGAGCGCTGGAGCATGCTGTGGGACGATCTCGGCGCCGAAGGGACATTCGACCCCGCGCGAACCGCCAAGCGAATTGCGGATTGGGAGTGGGAGTGGACCCAGCGCACCGACCGCCCGCGCACGGTGGGGGCACGCGATGAGGTCGAGATCGCCGTCGAACTGCTGGCGAAGTACCGTTCCGTGGCGCAAATGCCCGTGGACCGGGGCCTGGCGTTTGGCAAGCCCGTCACGGGATCGGCGGGGGTCGAGGGCACGTCGGTGCCGTCCTTCGTGACGGACGGTTACGCGTCCGGTCGGTACTGGGGCGCCAATCCCAGCCCCCAGTGGGTGCAGATCGACCTTGAGAAGCCGGCGTCTCTGGCGCGGATCGACCTGTACGCCTACTTCGACGGGAGCCGCTACTACCAATACACAGTGGACGTGTCCGCCGACGGGCAGGCGTGGACCCGGGTTGTGGACGGGAGTGGAAACACCCTAATCGCGACGGCGCGCGGGTACCACCACGAGTTCGCCCCGGTGACCGCACGCTACGTGAAGGTGACCATGCTCAAGAACAGCGCGAACATCGGAGTGCACCTCTACGAAGTGCGCGTGTTCGGCCCCGGGGCCCGGAACGGGTCGGCTGTCCGGTTTGGGGGTTAACCTCAATACAGTCCGAATAGCGTGGTAACAACACGGAACCGGTGGTCGGGTGGCCCCCCCCCAAAAAAGAGGGGGGAGGCCACCACCAAAAACCCCCCCCCCCCCCCCAAATGGGCGCGCGCCCCAGCTTTTTGGGCGTGGCACCCAGCACCCAACCAGCTTCCGGCCGCACGCCCATCGGAATGGGCGTGGCACCCAGCACCCAACCAGCTTGGAGCTTGCTCTGGCGTTCTCTGTACCAATTCGGCTGTCCGGTTCGGGAGTTAGCCTCCTCCCAAGGACAGCCCCCTGGCTTTGAGCCCCCGCCCGTGCGCTCCAGACCACTCGGCGGGGTAGGGGGTGGCGTAGCCTTTCATCGCGTGCCACACCATGCGGTTGAGGTTGTCGAGGTCCGCCTCCGATTTCATGCCCGTGCGTTGGAGGGGGATTTTGGCGAGGATGCGCTCCCACGACAGTTCCTCGGGCGACATCGTGGCGGGGTTCTTGAACTCGTCGAGGGGAACGCGGTTGGGACGGGCGGTGTAGGGTGTGAAGTCGGGGGTGGGCGTGAAGCAGCTGGCCATCAGGGGGGCCGAGGCGTCTTGCTGGTTCATGGGCGGCAGGCCGAAGATGCGCAGGATCGTGTGCAGCACGGCGGTCTGGTTGTAGAAGTCGCCGACCACCGCGCCGCGCTTCGTGTAGGGGCTGGCGACAAGGCATAGGGAGCGGTGCCCGTCCACGTGGTCGAACCCGTTTTGCGGGTCGTCTTCGTTGATGAAGATCACCGTGTCCTTCCAGAAACGGCTGTGGCTGACCGCGTCCACCAACCTCCCGATGGCGAGGTCGTTGTCCGCGAGGTGTGCGCGGGGGGTGACGCCTCCACCGGTGTGATCTTGTGGTAAGTACACTATTGTAAGATAGGGTATAGTACCCTCCTTCTCAAACCCCTTGAACTCCTCGAGGAACCGGTCGATGCGCACCTGGTCGGGGATATTCATGTTCCAGCCGGGGTAGTCGCGGCACGAGTAACGGCGCAGGCGCTCGATGCCGATGTTCTGGCTGAACACGGTGCGCTTGCCGGCGATGTGCTCGGCCCAAATCTGGCGCGCGGTCATGCCGGCAGGGGGCTCGGCGTAGTCCATCTCGCCGTAGTTGCGGAACGACAGACCGCCGGCGAGAACGTGGTCCCACAAGAAGCCGGTGCTCGAGTAGGTGATGGGGTCGTCGCCGAAGGTGTAGCTCCGCGAGAAGCCACCGAACGCGCGCTCGAGGTAGGGGGTGACGTTGCCCTCGGTCGCCCACGAGTGGCCATCGGCGGACAGCACGCCGTTGCAGTAGTAGTTGTCGAGCAGCACGAACTCGTCCGCCAGGGCGTGGTGGTTGGGGGTGACCTCCTCGGGGAAGGTGCATAGCCTGGGGTCGCCGTCGCCCTTGGCCATGTCGCCAAAAACCTGATCATATGTGCGGTTTTCCTTGATCACGTACACCACGTGGCGGAACACGGAGGAGTCTCCCAGGCGCGTGGGCACGGGCACGGGCGGGGTGTTCGCGGAGCCCGTGCGCTCAAGGGCTGCGAGCATTTGGGGGGCTCGGCAGTCGGCTCGCACTTGGGTTGTCCACGCGTTGAGGGCGCGCTGCGTCGGCACGGCGATGCGCTGCACCGTGCCGAGGTGGTCGTGCGAGTTGCGCCCCTCCTCGGGTTTGCGGCGTTCCGAGCGCGAGCCGAGGCCCTTCGCGCTGGTCACGAACACCCGGTCGCCGTGCGCAACGATGGCGGTCGGGTACCACGCGGTGGGCAAGAACCCTGTGACTACGGGCGTGCCGGTTACATCGACGACCGCCACGGCGTTGTTGCCCGCGTTGGCGACGTAAAGCGTGCGGTGGTCCGGCGACAGCGCCAGCGCGTTGGGCATTGAGCCGAAGGGAAGGGTCGGCAGGGGGCGCGTGCGGATTCTGCGGGTTTCGCGCCGGGCTGCGAGGTCGATCCAACTCACCGAGTCGTCGTTGGCGTTGGCGACGAGCACCGCGCCCCGCTCGGGGAGGGCGATCACCCCGCACGGTTGGAGGCCGACGGGGATCTGGGCGGTTTCGCGGCCCGCTTCGAGGTCCACGATCGACACCGACCCGCCCGTGGCCACCCCGCGCGCGTCCACCGGCGTATCGGTTCCCGCACTGGGCGCCGTTCGCTCGCCCGGCTTGGCACGGGGGCCTCCTTGGTTGGACACGTACGCGCTTGTGCCGATCACGGCGAGGTCGTACGGGGCGATGCCCACGGAAATCTCGCGCACGATCTGGCCGTCGCGCAGGTTCACGAGGGCGAGGGAGTTGTTGCGCGACAGGCACACCCAAGCCTGCGTCTCGTCGCGCGAGAATGCGACTCCGCACGGAAACGATGCGCCCTTGCCCTCCGGCCCGGGGAGCGCGAAGCTGCGCAGGAGTTCAAACACGCCACCTGCGCCCGCGCCAAACAGGTGCAAGGCGTTTCCGGCGCTGGTGAACAGCACCTTGGTGCCCGCACGCGACACGGCGAGGCCCGTGAGCGACGCGCCCTCGGGACTCTCCAAGGCCTGGCGCTGCTTGCCCGAGCGCGCGTCCAACACCCGAAGCCCCGTGTTGTCCTTCACGAACACCGTCGCGCCGTCGGGAGAGATCGCCAGGTCCACGGGCCGCCCCGGCAGGGTCCACACGTCGCCTGCGGGATGGATGAGGTGGGAAGTTGGGAGGCGCGTGCCCTCGTCCTGGGGGCCCACCCGTTGGGGCGATCCGAGTGCGGCGGCGAGCAACAATGCAAGCATGGCCCCATGATACGGGGATCGGGGATCGGTGATCGGGAAACGGGAAACGGGAAGCGGGAAGCGGAAAACGGGAAGCGGAAAACGGGAAGCGGGAAACGGGAAACGGGAAGCGGGGAACTTCTGTCCCAAGGCCCGAAGGGTCGCCCTAATACAGCCCGGGGAAACGCCCTGGGAGGAGGGAAAGCTCCCGTGACCGAGCCCTGAAGGGGCGACCCTTCCGGCACGCGTTGGGGATGCCCGGAACACCTCACCTCTGTCCCCCCTCCCCGATCGTGGACTCCGGGATGAGGGGAACTCGGGTCATGAAGAGTCGCCAAGCCAACCCGCATGTGTTGGCGGCCATGGTTGGTACCCTGGAGTCATGAAACAAATCTCACTTGGGCTCGTCCTGGTGCTCACCATTCCAGCGCTCCTCGGTTGGGGCGGTCGTGAAGACAAGCGACCCGAGATCCGAATGTCGTCCCCGCACAGCTACGCGCAGACCATCGAGCGGCTGAAGGCCGCCACTGTAGAGGCCAAGTTCAGCGTGGCGTTTGAACTCGACATCGCCGCGCGCGCCAAGGAGAAGGACATCGAGGTGGCCCCCACGATGATCCTCGGTGTGTGCAGCGCCAAGTACGCGAAGATCGTGCTCGAGAACGACCTGCGCGCCGTGCCCAACCTGCCGTGCCGCATCGCGGTGACCGAGCGCAACGGCAAGGTCGAGGTGTGGACGCTTGATGTCGCGCAGATTGCGGACGCGTACACCGGCGCCCAGATGGCCGAGACAGCGAGCGCCGTAGACTTCGTGATCAGAGCCATCATGAAGAAGGCTGTGGCACCGGTTTAGGTCGGAGTTCGGGGCTCCATGACGCTTCGTGAGGGTAATCTAATAGGTCGGGTGGCCCCCCTCTTGCAGGCTCAATTGCAGGGCTCGGGGAGACCATAGCAGTACGGCTCGACGCAGTGGGTATCGCTCAAGAGGCTCCAATGCTGCCGGCCCTGCAGACGGCCGTTTGGACCCATCGGGCCGCACCAATTCCCCACCTTGGCATGCTGAACCGACCCATCCCGCCTTAGCCTTAGCACCAGTCCGGTGGTGTCTCTAAGGGGCACGTAGTCCATGGTCGAAGCGACCCGTTCGCCGTGCAACACGCAAAAGGCGATCCCGGCGTTGGGGTCCGCTTGTGCCAGTGCTTGCCGAAATCCATCAATGTTCAAGAGGTAGAAGTAACTGACGGCGGTATGAAGCCTTGCACTTACGGTGTCGTTGGCTCCTCCGGTATTGTCGGAGGGGCATTTCAGGATCGGTTTAGCGCTTGGCGTGTCGTAGAGCACCTCATCCAATCTGGGCGGAAACCGGTCGTCGTTCGAGCTTAGGTAAAGGGACCAAGCCGTATAAAGCTGCCTGAGATTCGAGGCGCACGGAACCTCCTTGCTTGTCGACTTGGCACGCATGAACACAGGCAACAGTAGGGCCGCCAGCAACATGAGGATGAGAACGACGATGAGGATTTCGGTTAGTGAGAAAGCCCGAGATTTCATGATTCTCCTCTCAGAATGACAAACTGCATGCTCTTGCGCACGATCGCGAAAATGCCCACGCCGATCGCGAGCACCATCGCAATTCCAGGCATTAGCCTCGATGACCAATCGGCAAGGCCCTCCAGATCTGTCGGTATGTAGTACAGCTTGTACGTCGCCACATAGAGGATCGCTGCGAACACGACTGGCCGGACGTACAGTCGCCAGGTCTGATTGCATTCTGCATTGATGGATAGCGCGGCCAGCAAGGTCAGCACGAGCGTGACGCAAACCACGTACCACCACCTGTGGAAGGAGCCGAGTTCGAGGGCAAATATCCGGCCGAGCGGTAGTGGAAGGTTCTCAATGCCAGCGAGCTGTCGCCACATGTTGAGTTGAAGTGGTCGCAACAGCCCCAAGTCCACCACATTGGCCGTCCAAGAGGCTATTGCGCCGACGATGATTCCGGCGGATACCGAATCCGCGGTCACTTTCAAGGCATCCTCAAACGCATTGCTCCCAACCACCCGGCACGTCCGGCGTGCAACCAGCCGGTAAGGTGTCGGGCGTTGCGCTGGTGCATGGTGTGCAGTCTGCACCCGGTTCCGACCAAGTGCCCGTACACTTATACCATGTGTGTCCCGGGCAGAACCACACCGTGAACGGATGCGTGAAATTTTGGCACTTCAGCGGAGTCTTATTCGTTTTGCGGCAGACGGTCCACGTATAGGGCTGAGGGTCGGCATCTTGGCAAAGCACGCCCGAGCATGTGGGATAGGATGCGAGGGGTTCGCGGCCCCCATTTTGCAGAGATGATTGAATCGATGCGTACACCTCTAGCTGTGTGTTGGAAGCGGCTCCGGGCTTTGTGCAAGGGGCGCAGGGGGGAAGGACCGTTGGCGAACCGTCACCGCCGAGGGAGCGTTGAATTGAGCTGGCTAGTGCGGGTATTTGAAGCACGTTTAGTGCTGCGAGCACGAGCGCGATGGATCTTGAACATTTCACGGTTGACTCCTGCTATTCGTCGGAAGATACATAAAGTGTACAGCACTTCAGGTGGAGATGGGGGGGGG
>CAYJMZ010000128.1:0-8024 GCA_964370995.1 uncultured Fimbriimonadaceae bacterium
CGCGGCAAGCCGCTCGAATGCAAGGCGACGAGCAAGCTCGCGCACTCCCAAAGGCGGCTGACGCAGCACTAGCGATACCGCTGCCGCCACCACTCGACCACCGCGGCGGCTGCGAGCCCGAGGCCTGCCGCCGCGAGCACGTCCGTGGGGAAGTGCACCCCGACGTACACCCGGCTAAGGCCCACGAGGCACGCCCAGGCCACCGCGAGCCAGCCCAACCACGCTCTGGGCGTGCCCCGGAGGATCAGCAGAAGGGTGAACGCGATGGCGAAGGACGTCGTGGTGTGGCCGCTGGGAAAGCTAGTGTTGCCAAATACGGGTTCGAGAGGGGTGCTGAAAGCGAAGTTGGAGGGGCGCATGCGATCGGCCCAGCGCATGATGACGAGGCGCGCCAGGCCGCTCAGGGCAAACGCCGCCAGGCACGCCCCCACCTCTCTGCGAACCCGCGGAAGGAGCAGGTACAGCGCGACGAGCACGGGGACCTGGACGCTGCCCAGCCCCGTGTCCGTGATGGCCTGCATCACCGGGTCCAGCCAGGGCTGCCGCCACCCCTCGTGGATCGCGCGGAACGCGTCGATGTCCCATTGCCACAGCGCCTGCACCGGAGCAGTCTACTGGCTAGTCGCTTGGAAGAGCACCCCCGACACGGGGGTGGCACGGGAGCTTGCGGAGCTTAGTTCTGCCGGGCCTTGTGGTCGCGGATGAACGTCGGAATGTCGATCTCGCTGTCGTCGTAGAGGTCGGCCACATCGGCCACCCCGCGCGAACGGACCGCCGCGCGATCGGTCGCGATCTTCACGGCCTCCGGTGTGGACGTCTGCTTGTCCGCCTGCGGTTCGGGAACGCCGACGGGCGCAACGCCGTGGCTCGAGATCCGCTGCCAGGGCGCACGCGCCGAATCAACGGGCACGGGAACGGGCTGCGGCGTGTTCGCCTGGGGCTCCGGTGCCGCAAACGTCGCCTCGGCGGCCTTGCGACCCTCGGGCGTGTACGGATCAAAGCCAGTCGCCAGCACGCTGATACGCACGGCGCCCTCCATGTCCGGGTCCACAACGGTGCCGAAGAAGATGTTCGCCTCGTCATCGTCGCACAGGTCGTGGATGAAGTTCATCGCCTCGGTGGTCTCGGCCAGCGTGAGGTCGTCGCCGCTGGTGATGTTGACCAACAGGCCCTTCGCACCGTTGATCGTCTGCTCGAGCAACGGGCTGCTGGTGGCCGACTGTGCGGCCTGGAGCGCCCTCTGCCCGCCCACACCGTAGCCGATCCCCATTAGCGCGGGACCGGCGTTTGACATCACCGTGCGCACGTCCGCAAAGTCCACGTTGATCTGGCCGGGGATCGTGATGATGTCGCTGATGCCCTGCACGCCCTGGCGCAGGATGTCGTCTGCGACGCGGAACGCATCCATCAGCGTGGTCTTGCGCTCGACGACGGTCAGCAACTTGTCGTTGGGGATCGTGATGATCGTGTCCACGCGACCCATGAGCGACGTCACACCCTGCTCGGCAAGGCGCGCCCGTCGCGGGCCCTCGAACGAGAACGGACGCGTCACGACCGCGATGGTCAGGGCGCCGATCTCACGGGACATGTCCGCGATCACCGCGGCGGCGCCGGTGCCCGTTCCTCCGCCCATTCCGGCGGTGATAAACACCATGTCCGCGCCCTCGACGGCCTTCCGGATCTCGTTCTTGCTCTCTTCGGCCGCGCTTCGGCCGATCTCGGGATTCCCGCCAGCCCCCAAACCGCGGGTCAACGCCGTGCCCAACTGGACCTTCTTGTCGGCGCCGGAGCGATCCAGCACTTGGACGTCCGTGTTCATGGCGATGAATTCGATTCCGGAGATGCCGCTCTCGATCATGCGATTCACCGCATTCGAGCCGCCCCCTCCAACACCGATAACTTTGATGACTGCGTTTTGTTGGCTCACGATCTCTACCTGGTCCTTAATGTTATGCGCGGCCGCTAAGCAGCGACCAAAACGTCCTGATCCGATCCTTCCAATCCTCGCTCCCGCCCACCGGCGAGAAATCGTCGTCCAGATTCTGAAGCGCGAAGCGCGCCAGACCTGCACCAGCGGCCCACTCGGGCCCGTCCATCCCCTTCATCCGGATTCCCGCATCCGACGGACGCCCGATCCGAACCTTCGTATTTTGCAACACGCTCTCGAAGAGCTCGGGAGTTCCCGGCAATTGACTGCCTCCACCCGTGATGACCACCCCACCCGGAAGCGACCCTAGCAATCGGCTCTTTTGCAGTTGCTGCGCCGCCATCGTCGCGATCTCCCGCGTCCGGCTCTGAATGATCTCGCAGAGTACCCGCCGCGCGAGCGGGCGCGGGTCGGTGTGTCCAAGTTGCAACACGTCTACGGTCTCATTCTCTGCCACCGTGTCGGGCAACGCCGTGCCAAAGGCGCACTTGAGGCGCTCGGCTTCCTCCGACGTGGTCTTGAGCAGCTTGCTGAGGTCGCTGGTCACCAATTGCGCCCCGACCGGCAGCGACGCCTGGAATACGATGGCGCCGTTCTCGAACACGGCGACGTCGGTGGTTCCGCCACCGATGTCGATCACCGCGCAGCCCATCTCGAGCTCGTCTGCGCTCAGCACTCCAAGGCCCGACGCCAAAGACTGGAGCACCATCTGCTCGACTTTGTGGCCGGTCATGGTCACCGCGCGCTCGATGTTCTGAACGTGGGCGGCCTGGCCCGTGACGAGGAAGGTGTTGACCTCGAGGCGACCACCCGACATGCCGATCGGCCGCTGGATGCTCCCCAGGCCGTCCACCGAGAAGTCCTGCGGCATCGCTTGGATCTGCTCGCGGTCGGGCGGCAGGGACACCTGGCGGCTGTGCTTGATCACCTGCAGCACGTCTTCGCGGGAAATCTGGCGGGATTTGGGATAGATGGGCACGTAGCCGCGGGTCGTGGTGCCCTCGACGTGCGGCCCGCCGATTCCCACGCTGACGCGCTCCTGCTCGGCGCCCGCAAGACGCTCGGCCTCGCGGACCGCGACGTCGACACTGCGTGCGGCCTCGTCAAGGTCGGCGACCGACCCGCGGCGCATCCCCTTTCCCGGGGTGGAGGTGGCTGCCACAACGCGCAGTCCACCAGCTTCCCCGCGCTCTGCAACGATGCAGGCGGTCTTGGTGGACCCAATATCGACGACGGTAATGCGTTCGCTGCTCATGAAGGATCAACCCTGGTTCTGGCTCTGTCTCTGAATTCGCGCCCTCTCCCGAGCATCCTGCCACTTCGAGAGTGCAAAACGCCGGATCAAGCTCAAGTTCGTGTAAATGCGGCTCCCCAGGACGAGCGCCGCAGCGAGGAATAAGTTTATTCCAATCTGGTCGCCAAGCCAAGAGATGAAAAAGGCAATCAGCGAGTTGGAGATGAAACCCGTGATGAACACATCGTTGTGAAACTTGCCCTCGAGCCCGCTGCGGATGCCCCCGCACACGGTGTCGAGGCCTGCCAGACACGCCACGGCGATGTATTGCGCCCCCAACCCCCCCACAGGCTGGACGTACTGCGAGGCAACCGCCACCAGCACGAGCAGCAGCAGAATGGGAATCAAACTCACTTCAAATCCTTGGGAATGGTGGCGTACCGCCGGGTGGTCACGCCCTGGTAGGCGGGCAGTCGGATGGTCTTCAGAACTTCGAGTTGGACCATGGCGGGGTCCGACGTGCGGATCTGCGCGAGCACGCCAAGGGGCAGGTTCAGCCCGCCCATCAGCGTGGGCCCGTCGCCGATCGCCCGAATGGTGACGGGCGACGAGATCGGCACGCCATCCACGTGGATCACCGGGCCCACGCAACGGTAGCTCGTCGAATACGCGGCGCGGCGGTTGTTCACGCTCACCGCCTCCGCACCGGACGCCCACAACTCGTTCACGACCCGAAGCACATCGACGTCGTGAATGATCTGGTCGTCACCGCCAAAACCCTGATTGCCCGCAGCCGTGCTGTCCTTGAGCGTCACGACGATTCCGGGACCCTCAACCTCGGTCAGGCCGCCAAACAGCTTTGCATCCTGAAGGCTCTCGTTGAGCACCGCGGCCTGTTTGGTTTGGCCTCCCATCGCGTTCTCAAGGCGCGTCTTGTCCTCTCGGAGCTTGAGAATCTCATTTTGGAGCTTCTTGCCCTCTTCCTCCGCATCGGCGTAGTTGGCCTTCACGCGGTTTGCCTGGTCGGACGTCAAGAGGGGGATGCGCGTCCCCAGGTTGTCCTTGGTCAACCACGCCATCTTGATCATCAGGAACAGCACAAGGATGAACACCCCTACGGGGAGAATCCATGCGTTTCCTGACATCCGGGTTGTGAAGGGGTTCATGATTTCTTTGGCGAGGAACGTGGCACGATGACGGGCTTGTCGGGCGCCGTCACGTTGACGCCGAAGCCCTCCTCAAGAAGGCTCGGGTGTCCCTGAAGCACGCGATGGACCTCGGCGAACTTGCGGTCCAACTCCTCGGAGGAGCCGAATACGATCTGTGCGCCCGCGTCCATATTTAAGCACAATCGTCCCGATGAATCGACGTCGAGAAGTGCCTTTTCGGGAGGACCAAACTCAAACGCGCGTTTGCAGACCATCGCCACGGCCTCGGAAGGCCAAACGCCGGCCATTACGGCGATCGGTGCGCTGGTTTCCTCCCGTAAACGCACCCTGGGAAGCGGCCCGGTGATTTGGCGCCCCGCATACAACACCCCGTGGTCCGACAGCAGCACCCCCGGGTGTCCTTCCAAGGTGGCGACGGGCTGTCTGTACGTGATCGCCAGGGTCGCGCGCCCAAACGGGTTGCGCCGCATGTCGGCCACCAGCACGTCCCCCTGGCTTTGCGCCTCCGTCTCGAAGTGCGCCCCAGAAACGCGCGCGCAGGGGACATTTCGGAGCCCCTGCAGGAGTTGGGTGATTCGATCGTGATCGTACGCCGGGGCGCCGTCCACGCGCACGGTCCGCACGGCGGTGGCGGGGCTGAACGCGAGACCCGCGGCGACGTTCGCGGCAAGCAAGAGCCACAGCCACGGAATCGGCGCGAACTTGCGCTTCGGCCTTCGACGGACCGCCTTGGCCTGTCGCTGCACGGGTCTACGCTTTCGCGCCATATCGCCTCACCGCATCCTGAACAATCCAATCCACCAACTCTTCGAAGGAGATCCCCGCCGCTCGAGCACTGTTCGGCAGCAACGAGGTGCCGGTGAGGCCGGGCAGAGTGTTGACCTCCAGCACGACGGGCCCGTCGTCGGCCACGATCATGTCCGTGCGGGTGGCACCCTCGCATCCGAGCGCGCGGTGCGCCAGCAAGGCAAGCGCTTCCAACTCGCGCAAGGTCGCCTCAGGCAGCCTTGCAGGAACGACTTCTTCGGTGGCGCCGGGGGTGTATTTGGCCTCGAAATCGTAGCGGCCATCCTGAGCCGCAATCTCGACGACCGGCAACGCTCGATCTCCCAGCACCGGCACCGAAACCTCCATCCCTCGGACCCACTCTTCTACCAGCGCGCCCGATTCGTACCTCAACGCACGTCGCACCGCTCCCTCGAGCGCGCCGGGGTCTTCCACGAAGCTCAGTCCCACGGTCGAGCCCTGCGCGTTGGGCTTCACGATCGCCGGGCAAGGCAGACCCTCCGGGCCGTTCCAGGCGTGGAGAAGAACCCCTTTAGGCACGCGGATCCCCGCGGCCGCCAACAGCTCCTTGGCGCGCGCCTTGTCCATCGCAAGAGCGCTCGACTGAATCCCCGAGCCCGTGTAGGGGATGTGGAGCAATTCGAACAGCCCTTGGATCGCCCCGTCCTCCGCGTGCGTGCCGTGCACGGCGAGGAATGCCACGTCGGGCCTCGGAGCGCGCAGCAACGGCTCCAGACTGCCCGTGCCAAGGAGCAGCTCCGTGACGTCGCACTCGCGGACCTCGTACCGGAGACTCCGAAGGGCATCGGCGACAGCCCGGCCCGACAGAATCGACACCTCCCGCTCCGCCGAGTCGCCCGCCGCGATGACCGCCACCCGCAGGGGGCCCGAGCGGTCGAGTTCCTCCAAGAACTGGGGCGCGAACTCGCCGATGGTGCCGGCGCCCATCCCCACCACCACGTCGCCGGGTCGCACCGCGGCGGCCACCAGCCGGGGCAACAGGTGGCGCGACGGCACGTAGTCCACCGGACAGGCGACCTGCTCGGCGATCCGCGCCGAACTGACGCCCGGAATCGGGGCCTCCCGCGCGGGATAGATGTCGGTCAGCACCAGGTGCTCGGCCCGCGAAAGGGCCTCGGCAAACTCGGACAGGAGGTCCGCGGTGCGGCTGTACAGGTGGGGTTGGAACACGACGACCAACCGCCGGCCGGGATATCGCCCCCTCAACGCCTCGATCGACGCGCGGATCTCGGCGGGGTGGTGCGCGTAGTCGTCCACCACCGCGATCGGCCCGTCGCGCAGCACCTGCAGCCTGCGCTCGGCGCCTCGAAACGCCGCGACCCCACGCCGGCATGCCGCCTCGTCGAGGCCGAGGTGCCGCACCAGCGCCATCACACCCCCCGCGTTGAGCGCGTTGTGCGCCCCCGGCAGGCGCATCCCCTCGAGGACCTCGGCGCCGTAGGCCAGTGTCGGAACGCCTTCCGCGGCAAGCCGGGCGCGCACCTCGTCCGCCCCGGGATCTGCCCTGCAGGCGACCACGACGCCCTCGGCCGGCACGCGGCGCGCAAACCGCTCCACGCAGCCTCTCAGGCACTCGTAAGTCCCGTGGAAGTCCACATGGTCGAGTTCGAGATTCGTGAGCAGCACCGCGTACGGATCGAGATCGCGGAGGCTGTCGTACGCCTCGCACGCCTCGACGACCGCGAACGGGCCCGCCCCGTCCACGACCGCGCCGCCAAACTCCGGCACCTCGGCGCCCACCACGATCAGAGGGTCCTCGCCCGCGCTTCGAAGGGCCGCGCCCAGCAGGCCGGTCGTCGTGGTCTTGCCGTGCGTACCCGCCACGGCGAGCACCTTGCGGTCCGCCAGGAGCCATCCCAGCACCTGCGACCGCCGGAACAGGGGCACCCCCAACGCGCGGGCCTGGGCCACTTCGGGGCTTGAATCGAGGTCGATGGCATCGCTCAGCACGAGCGCCATCCCGGGGACCACGCCGTCGCCGCAATGTCCGACTTCCACCTCTGCGCCCCCATCGGCGAGCGCCTGGAGGGCCGGCGAATCGTGAAGGTCGCTGCCGGCCACGGTGAAGCCACGCGCGAGCAGCAGGTGGGCGATGCCCGACATCCCGGCGCCGCCGATCCCCACGAGGAAGAACGCGCGATGATGGTCCAGCGCATCCCGCGGTGCAAAGCAGGTCTCGATTTCGAGTCGTGTTCTCATCGCTTTGGGCCCCCGCGCGCGGCCTCGTCCAAAAGCACGAGAATGCGCTGCGGCGCGTCCGGGACGTCCCACTCCTTCAACGCCGATTGGGCGGCCTCGCGTCGCCCCGGATCGTCCAGCCACGCGGCCAGAGCCGAACGCAGGGTGTCCCCATTCAACACCTCCTGGCCAACGACCTGGGCCGCCCCCATCTGAACAAACTCCTGGGCGTTGTGCCACTGGTGGTTCGCAAACGCCAACGGAAAGGGCACGATCACCGAGGGGAGCCCGAAGGCGGCCAGCTCGGCCAGCGTGCCGGCGCCCCCGCGGGCGGCGACCACCGACGCCTGCCCGTACGCCCGCGCCATCTCCCCCGACTCCAGAAACGGGTGTACCTCGTAACGCGCCGCCAACCCCGCAGCCGCGACGGCGCGTACCGTCCCCTGGTATTGCGCCCGACCCGCAACGTGGACCCAGGGCCCCTCCAGACCCCGAGCCGCCTCGGGCGCCGCGGCGTTGAGCGGCCCCGCCCCCTGCGACCCGCCGACCACGAGCACCCCCTCGCGGGGGCCGCCGATCGACGCAGCCGCACGGAGCTCGGCGCGCACCGGCATGCCCGTGCGCCCCACCCGGGCCCCCGGAAACGCGCGCTCGGCGGCGTGGAACGTCGTGGCCACGCACGAGGCGCGACGGCCGACCATGCGGTTCG
>CAYJMZ010000129.1:0-7960 GCA_964370995.1 uncultured Fimbriimonadaceae bacterium
CCTCAATCCTCAATCCTCAATCCTCAATCCTCAATCCTCAATCCTCAATCCTCAATCCGATCCCCGATCCCCGAGTCTCCTAGAACGCCATTCCGCCGTAGTCGCGGATCACTCCGACGATGCGGCCGATCACGGCGGTGTCCTCGCGATCGATGAGAATCGGGTCGTAGGCGGGATTGGAAGAGATCAGCTTTGCCCCGCTTGGATCGAGATGCAGACGCTTGACGGTGGCATCGTCGCCAATCCTCACCGCCACCAGATCGCCGTGGTTGGCGGTGTCCTGGGGCTTGACCACCACCAGGTCGCGCGGCATGATGCCCTCGCCGGTCATGGAGTCACCCCGCACGCGAAGCAGGAACGCGTTGCGGATGTTCCGCACCATCTCCGCCGGCACGGGGATCATCGCCTCGGGGTTGCTCATCATCTCGATGGGCGTGCCGGCGGCAATGGACCCCAGCAACGGCAGCAACACCGCATTGCTCGACTGCTGGTAATCCGCGTGGATGATCTTGATCGAGCGGGGTGTGTTGGCGCGGGTGATGTACCCCTTGCGCTCCAGAGCGTCCAGGTGAACCGTGACCCCCCGCAATGACCCGATGTCGAAATGGGAGCCGATCTCCCGAATCGACGGGGGATACCCCTCTTCCCGAAGATAGTCCACGACGAACTGCAGAATCGCCTGCTGTCTCGCTGTCAGTCCCTTCGCCATCCCTGTCCCCCTCGGCCACGCCCCGCGTGCAACCAGTAGACAGAGTATACGCGGTGTTTGTCTACCTGTCAACCCGACATTTGAATCACCCACGGGGCAACGCGGGCGCTCCGTGCCATAATCAGGGCTCCGCACCGAGGTTCAGAACCGTGTCGATCAGTACCATCCGTCATTTTCTCGAGAAGTCAGGCTGTGCCCTGGTCGTGTCGATCGTGCTCGCCCTGATGTTTGTGATCGGGTTCCTCTGGAATTCCAACTCGTCAAGTTCGGGGGGCGGGGGCGAGGGACAGGAACTCGTGATTGCCACCGTCGCGGGCACCCCGATCACCTTCAACCAGGTTGAGGAGGACGCCCGCGAACAGACCCAGCAGTACTACATGCAGATGGAATCGGTGCCGGTGGAGATGGAAGCCGACCTGTTGGGCAGGGTGCTTCGGCAGCTGGTCACCCAGTCGCTCGTGATAGAACTCGCCAAACAAGGCGGGATCGCGCTCACCGACGAGGACGTGCTATCGACGGTGAAGTCCGAATTCGAGCAGTCCGTCCAGTCGGAGAAGGCCCTGCTCGTCAGCGAGGGAAAACTCAAGGCGGGGGCGACCGACGTCGAGGTTGACGGGGCTTTCAAGGTGAAGCACGGATCCACCCTGACCGAGATGAGAGCGCACAATCTGGAGGACGCGAAGAACGTGCTGGCAGACCCCAAGCGAAGGCCGAACCTGGTCGCCTTCTTCACGAATCAGGCGCTGGTCAACGCGCGCAAGGGCAAGATGGTGCCGTCGGACGATGTGCTGAAGAAGAGCTTCGACACGCTCGTCGTGAAGCGCATCATGTTCAACGGCACGAAGGGGAACGCGATGGAGTCGGCCGCCAAGGCGATCGGCGAGGTCAAGGGGGGCCTCACCTTCGAGCAGGCCATCGACCGCTACTCGACCGAGGCCCCCGAGAAGGGCAAGAAGCTCAGCGAGACCACGACCAACATGACGGCTGCGAGCCTCGAGGGGATCCCGATGTTCAAGTCCGTGCTCGCCCTCAAGACCGGCGAGATGAGCCCCCCGATCGCGAGCGGCGCCGGCGCCCTCGTATACAAGCTTGTCGCGCGCAAGAGCGTGGTGCCCAAGGACTTCGAGGCCGGCAAGCGCGGGTATGCGGACGCCTACGCGACTCAGGCGGCCAACCGCGCGGTGGGCGCCGAAGTCGAAAAGATGCGCGACAGCGGCGTGGTGGTGTGGAAGAGCGAGGGCTACCACGTGCTCTTCGACTACGTGTCGATGCTCGCAACCGGCGATTCGAGCGCGCAGGGTGAGGCGTTCGCCAAGCTCGAGGAGCGGGCCAGCGCCGCCCCAACCACCGACCCGGCCGGCTCGAAGCCCGCCGCCCTCGTGCGCTATCTCGCGCTACAGCGGGTGCCAACGGGCAAGACGCCCGAGGCGATCTCGGCGATCAAGCAGAAGAAGATCGAAGCGATCAGCAACCTGTTGGTGACCTCCGAGAACTTCGATCTGAGGATGGAACTCGTGGACATACTCGTCGCGGATAAGGACCCCCTCGCCGCCACCGAACTGCTTCACGCCGTCGGGAACAACAACAGCCCCACCGAGGTCGGCCAACGCAACTTCAGCGACTCCATCGCGCGCCTCGACAAGATCAAGGCCGCCAAGATCGGGTCTGCCGAAGACCTCATGGCGATCGACGCCGAACTGGAGCGGTGGCGGAAGGAAAAGAAGGAGTACGACGTCGGGCAAGCCGAGATCAAGCTCCTGGCGGACGAGGACAAGAAGCGCGCCGAAGCCGAGGCAAAGGCAGAGGCCGACAAGAACAAGCCCGTCAAGCCCGTCGAGCGCGGCGCGGCGCCGAAGCCCAAGGGGAAATGACGTGGCGGTCGGGCGGCTTTCGGTGGTGGCCACACCCATCGGGAATCTGGCCGACCTCACGCCCCGTGCGGCCCAGGCTTTGACCGAAGCCACGGTGTGGTTCGTCGAAGACACCCGCGTCAGTGGCCGCCTCGCATCGCATTTGGGCATCAAGCGGCCCATGCGGGTGCTGAACGACCACACACCCGCCGCCGCGGTCGAACGCTACGCCGCCGAGATCGCCAAGGGCGCCTGCGCCGCGCTGCTGTCCGATGGCGGCGCACCTGGCGTGAGCGACCCCGGAACGGAACTGGTCGAGGCGTGCGTTGCAAACGGCGTCGACGTGGTGCCGTTGCCCGGGCCGAGTGCGCCCATTGCCGCGTTGATGGTGTCGGGCTTCTACGCGCAGCGCTTCGCGTTCCTCGGCTTCCTTCCCCGCAAGCCCGGGCCCATGCGCGCCGAACTCGCGGTGTACGCGGAGTCGCCGTACACCCTCGTGGTGTTCGAGTCCCCCCACCGCATCGACAAACTCCTGGAAGTCGCCCACAGCGCCCTGGGCGCCCGGCGGTACACTCTTTGCCGGGAGCTGACCAAGGCGTTCGAGCAGATCCACAGGGGTCGATTGCCCGAGGTTCCCGACGTTTCTACGGTATTGCGAAGGGGAGAATTCACGGTGGTGTTCGAGGGAAAGCGAAACAGGGTCGTAGAATCCTAAGTCCCGTGGTACACTACGTCAACCCCGAAAGGGCTGGCGCCGCGCCATTCGAGAAATCATGATAGGGATGATGAGAATTGCCGCTTGGGCACTTACCGCAACATTGTGCCTGCTTGCCGCGCTTGCGGGCGCGCAGACCACGCCCACGTACCGTCTTCAACCTGAGGACGTGATCCGTGTGATGGTCTACAACGAGGCTCAGATCAACCAGCCGCTACCGATCGGGGTGGACGGAAACGTCAGCGCTCCGTTCTTGGGTCTGGTGAAGTGCCAGGGCAAGACGACGTACGAACTTGAGCTCGAACTCACCGCCATGTACTCGAAGGTGCTGAAGCTTCGCGATCCGAAGGTTTCGGTCACCATCGAGCGCTTCCGTGCCATCCGAGCCAGTGTTGGTGGATTCGTGGGGAACCCCGGCATCTACGAGATGCGTCCGGGAGATTCCGTGGTTACCCTGCTCAACCGTGGTGGCGGCGCTGTGCCGGACCGCGCTGATCTGCGGCGCGCCACGATGCGACGCGCGGGCTCCAAAGAGCTGATCCCCCTCGACCTGTACTCGATGTTGATCATGGGGGACACATCGCAGAACTACACGGTCGAGGACGGCGACGAGCTCACGATCCCCGAAGAGACGCGCAATCGGATTCTGGTGATGGGCGACGTGGCGAGCCCGGGCACGTATCCCTACAAAGAGCCCATGCGCCTCATTGACGCGATCTCCCTTTCGCGCGGCGCGGTGCCCAACAGGGCCAAGCTTAGCGAAACTATGGTCATTCGCGAACTTCCGGGGCAACCTGGGAAATACCTGCGGATCCAGGCGAACCTCGTGAACTTCGTCCGGAAGGGCGACGCCAGCCAGAACATCGCGCTTCTGCCCGGCGATCTCGTGTACGTGCCGTCGACCAAGACGCCGGACTACCGGATCATCGGCGACGTCGCGAGCACGTTCTTCTACATCAACCGCTTGTTCACGGACGGCACGTTCGGCATGCGCTTCCGCTAAGGTCCGCTTCAAAGGCCCCGCAGTCGCAAGGCCGCAGGGCTTTTTGTCGCCCGCCCCGGTAATCTGAACCCATGGTGAACGTTGACTGGAAGGGCGGGATGGCGTTCGAAGCCGTGGACGAATCGGGTGCGGGGTTCACCATGGACGCGCACACCGAGTCGGGAGGCCGCGGGCTCGGGCCGTCGCCCGTCGAGGCCTTGTTGGCGTCCGCGGCGGCTTGCAGCGCCATGGACGTGGTGTCCATTCTCCAAAAGAAGCACCAGACCGTGACCGCCTACCGCGTTGAGGTGGATGGAGTTAGGCCAGAACCCGGATCGTGGCCGCGACCGTTCTCCTCGATCGAAATCCGCCACATCGTGCGCGGCGAGAACCTCGACCCCGTCGCAGTCGCGCGTGCGGTCGAACTGAGCGACGAGAAGTACTGCACCGTCGTGTCCACCCTGCGCAGCAAGCCCGAGGTGCGGTCGCTTTGGACCATCGAGGAGGCCTGATGCTCGCTTTGTTCGCCCTTTGGATCGCCGTCTGCCTCCCAGGGCCCACCCAGTACGCCGTCGTCCGCGCGGGGGCGCAGGCTGGGACAGCCACCTTGAGCCAGTCGATTCGTGAAGACGGCGTGAAGGACGTCGAGTTCTCGCTGGACCTAACCGCCCCCGACGGCCGCAAGGTCGCCACGCGCACCAAGAGCATCTACGCCTCGGACGGGCGCCCCCTGCGCCGGGAACAGGAGGTGGTTCTGAGCTCCCCGCGCCGGGTGCGCTCCGTCACGGCGACGTTCACCCAGGGCGGGGCCAACGTCGTGGTCGTGGAAAACGAAAAGCGCACGGTGCGCAACGTGCCCCTCGTGCGCACCGCGCCTCTCGCCAATTCCAGCGAGTTCTGGTTCGTGCGCGGCAAACCTAGCGTGGGAGCGAGCGTCCAGAGCTACACCCTCGACCTCGAAACGCTCGTGTGGGAGCCGACCCGCACGACCTACGTCGGCCCCGCTCCCGTCGTCGTGCAGGGGGTCTCGCACCAGGCCCATCGCATCGATTCGCGACAGGGAAGCGTGTGGGTGGACGACGCCGGCATGCCGCTTGTCATCGAGGGCTCCCAGTTCCGCATCGAGCGAAGGGGCGCGCGCCCGTGAGCAACGCACCCATCCGCGTGGCCATCGCCGGCGCCGCAGGCCGTATGGGAAGGGAGGCCGCCCGCGCCTTGTCCCTCGCCGAAGGCATCGAGGTGGTGGTCGCCGTGGACCGCCACGGGGTAGGGGAAAGCGCGCGCACATTCACAGGCCCCGACGGCCCAGACATCCACATCGAGGGAGCTTTGGATGCGGCCTTGGGTCGAACGCCGTGCGATGTACTTCTTGAACTCACACACCCGGATTCGGCCCTCGCCCACGTCGAATGCGCCCTCCGCCGCGGCGTGGCGCCGGTGGTCGGCACCTCCGGCATCGACGACGCGTCGTTGCGACGTATCGCAGACCTTTGCGATACGTCGCACACTCCCGCGCTCGTGGTGCCGAATTTCGCGCTGGGTGCGGTGTTGATGATGCGTTTTGCCGAGATGGCCGCGCGCTGGATGCCCCATGTGGAGATCGTGGAGTTGCACCACGACCACAAGGCCGATGCCCCCAGCGGCACGGCGATGCTCACGGCCAGGCGTGTGGACGCGGCGCGGCGCGGGCGTCCGGCGCACGGGGTCGAGGTGCTCAAGGCCGAGGGGGCGCGGGGCGCAGACGTGTGCGGCGTTCCCGTGCACTCGGTGCGGCTGCCGGGGTTGGTGGCGCATCAAAGGGTGCTGTTCGGGGGCGCGGGCGAGACGCTCACCATCGCGCACGACTCGCTGGATCGCAGCTCGTTCATGGACGGCATCACCCTCTGCGTGCGGCAAGTGCGCTCGCTTCGGGGGCTCGTCGTGGGCATGGACTCGCTGCTTTTTGGGGATGGCGCGACGCACGATTAGAGGGCTGAAGAAGGGGCTTGCACCATTTGTTCTCGCGCCACGGACGTTTCCGATCCCGTGCCACCCTCATCTTGGGGGTGCGCTAGGTGAGAACTCTCGGCGAAAGCACCCCCGACACGAGGGTGGCACGGGTGCGTCGGCCTTCTTCAGCACCCTGATAGGCCCGAACCCAGCATTTTTGCGGTGCCCACGAGGGAGAAATGCAAATATACTAATGCTATTGACGCCGGGACCGGGCTTAGATTGCGTAGAGGGTCTCGGTTCACTTAATGCGAAGGAGATTCTTATGCGACGCAGTTACATTCCCCTGTCGACCCTGACGCTGCTCTCGATGGCGGCGCTCGGTTCTGCACAGTTCTCGGACAACTTTGATGTGGACAGCACGGCGAACTGGACCATCAACAAGACCGTGAACCCCAGCGGCAACATCGCCGACGTGTTTTTCGACTACAGCTTGATCGGCATCGCTTCCGCACCGAATTCTACGGGCGGCACGACGCGCGGCCTCAAGTTGGCGGCGAACACCGTAGGCGGGGTTTTCAGCGGCCTGAGCGCATCGCCGACGGGCCAGAGCTTTTCAGGCGACTACACCCTCAGCGCGGACGTGTGGATGAACTTCATCGGCCCGGCCCCGGCGGGTGGCAGCGGTTCGACGCAGGTCGGTGGCCTCGGCATCGGAACCGCGGGCGTCACCGCGCAGTGGGCGGGCGGCACGCAGGACAGCGTGTGGTTCGGCGCAACGGGAGACGGCGGCTCTTCGGTCGACTGGCGCGCCTACTCGACCGCGGCCCCCACGGGTTACGGCGATGGAAACGCCGTGTTCTTCGCGACGGGAACCGGCAACCGGAATAACACGCACTCCTACTACGCGGGATTCGGCAATGTGACGATCCCCGCGGCCCAAACCGCGCTGTTCCCCGCGACGCAGTTCGGCACCACCTTCGTGGGCACCGCAGGCTTCACCTGGCACCGCATGGTCGTGGAGAAGATCGGCAACTTTGCGACGTGGACCGTCAGCGGCACCCCCATCGCGCGAGTCGACCTGTCGACCGTGACGCTCCATGGAGGCAACATTCTGCTCAACGCGTTCGACATCAACGCGACCAGTTCGAGCACCAATCACGGCCTGACCTTCACCGTGTTCGACAACGTGTCGGTGACGCCCGTGCCCGAGCCCGCATCGATGCTCGCCCTCGGCCTCGGCGCAGCCGCCCTGCTCCGCCGCCGCCGCAAGTAGACGCGCTGGCAAATCAAGATCGCCCGCCTCGGATTCCGCTTCCGACGCGGGCGATTCTCATGTGTCGGCTTCTATAATGCAAGCTTCGTTTCTTGCCGTCGTGCGAAGAATTCGGCCGCCTTCGTGGCCGCGAGCGTCCCGATTGTCGGTCCGGCCCGTAGCAAGCAGAGCCGACGGCATCTACGCGCGCTTGCTCCCAGCATGAGGCCCCGACGGACCGACAATCGGGACGATCGCGGCCACGAAGCGCCCCTCACCGTTTCGGAGACTGTCGTTCTGTTGCGGCCGCCGCGCTGAGGTCTAGTGTGGGTTGGAGATCAGTGCGCCGCGCGGACGGATGCCGGCCCCCTTTGGGAGTGCGCGAGCTTCAGGCTCGGCCGGTTGCCCTGACGAGGTAGACCCTGTCGACCCACACGGCCTTCACCTTTGGATTGGAGGGTGGCGCGACCCACACGGTGAGGCTTGGCGCCAGTTCGAGCGCCCCCCCCAACTGGTAGGT